>JBBRHQ010000191.1:0-5651 GCA_038222365.1 Solirubrobacterales bacterium | reverse complement strand
GGCCGACGAGGGAAACATCGACCGCATCCTCTCCGGAGAGAGGGTCGGCACCCTGGTCGACGAAGGTTGATGGGCCGGCGCGGTCAGCATCTCGCCGGCAGAGGCATGTCAGGCGGCGAAGCCGCCGCAGGTGGTTTTCGCGTCCTTTCTCGGACCCCTCCCGTTTAGGATTGCGCCCGTGGAGAACGAGTTCATCGACGAGCTGCTCACCGACGCCAAGCAGCGCATGCACAAGTCAGTCGACTCGACCCGAGGCGAGCTGGCGACGGTACGCACGGGCCGCGCCTCCCCGCACCTGCTCGATCGGATCATGGTCGATTACTACGGCACCCACACGGCGCTGAAGCAGCTCGCCAACGTCGCCACCACCGACGCCCGCCTGCTGACCCTGACCCCCTTCGACAAGTCGGCGATCGGCGCGATCGAGAAGGCGATCCTCGAGTCCGACGTCGGCCTCACCCCGAGCAACGACGGCAACGTGATCCGTCTGCAGATCCCCGAGCTGACCGAGGAGCGACGCCGGGAGATGGTCAAGGTCGTCCATGGGGTCGCAGAGGAGGGCAAGGTCGCGGTCCGCAACGTCCGCCGCGACGTCATGCACGACCTGCGCGAGCTGAAGAAGGAGGGAGAGGCCGGCGAGGATGACGAGCGGCGCGCCGAGAGCGCCCTGCAGAAGGAGACCGACGCCGCAACCGGCGAGATCGACGAGCTTCTGAAGGGCAAGGAGGAAGAGATCCTCGAGGTCTGAGGGTCGGCGCGGAAGCTGGCGCCCAAAGCCGATGTCGGTCCCCAGCTACGTCGCGATCATCACCGATGGGAACGGGCGCTGGGCCCAGCAGCGGGGCCTGAACCCGATCGAGGGTCACCAGGCGGGCGCCGACGTGGTCAAGGCTCGGCTCCGAGACGCCGCCGAGCTCGGGATCGAGGAGCTGACCGTGTTCTCCTTCTCGACCGAGAACTGGACCCGGCCGAAGCCGGAGGTCGAAGGGCTGATGCGGATGTTCGGGCAGCGGATCGACAGCGAGACCCCCGAGCTGCACGAGGAGGGAGTGCGGATGCGCTTCATCGGCCGGCGGGAAGGGGTCCCTGAGGAGCTCCGCGGGAGGATGGCCTGGGCCGAGGAGCTGACCGCCGCGAATCGCCGGATAACCCTGTTCGTCGCTTTCAACTACGGCGGAAGGGCGGAGATCCTCGATGCGGCGCGAAGCTTTGAAGGTGACTCCGAGGAGGAGTTCCGCCGAGGCCTCTACGCACCCGAGATGCACGACCCCGACCTGCTGATCCGCACCAGCGGGGAGATGCGGATCTCCAACTACCTGCTCTGGCAGTGTGCCTATGCCGAGTTCGTCTTCCGCGAGGAGCTCTGGCCCGACTTCGACCGCGAGGCCTTCGAGGCTGCGCTGAGCGAGTTCGAGGCCCGCAGGCGCCGCTTCGGGGCCAGGGCTTGACGTGGCTGCAGGGCGCGAGTCGCGCGGGCGAAGGCTGCCGGGCCTGAGGCGCCGCCGGGCACCGCGCCGACCCCGGCGGGAGAGCCCGCCCGGCGAGGCGGCGAGCACACCGTTCGACCTCGAATCCGGTTCCGAGGACGGACTCCCGGGCGGGGAGGAGCTCCTCAGCGGGAGATCCGAGGGCTTCGTCACCGAGCAACCACGGGCGGCGCCCGCTCGATCGGAGATCGTGCCTCCCCGCCGGCGACGCGGGCTGCGCGGCGAGACCCTGAAGCGGGTTCTCTTCGCGATCCCGTGGATCATCTTCGCGATCGCGATCACGGTCGCCGGGGGGATCGTCTTCGCTGTCGCGATGGTCGCACTGGCCGTGGTCGCGCTGCGCGAGTACTGCGTGATAACCGCGCCCTACCGGCCGCTGCAGCTGGCGGCGCTGATCTGTGTCGCCGGGATGATCATGGCCGCCCACTTCGGCACGGCTTTCAACGTCGTGCTGGCGATCTCCGCCTCCTTCCTGCTGCTGTTCGCGTTCGGCGCCCGCCGCCGGGAACGCGACGGGGTCACCCTCTCGCTTGCGGTGACCATGCTCGGCCTGCTCTGGATCGGCATTCCGCTCACCCACGCGGTGCTGCTGCGAGACCTGCCACACCATGGCGGCGCGCTGCTGATCGACGTGCTGGTCGGCACCTTCGTCACCGACACCGCCGCCTACGCCACCGGCCGCATGTTCGGAAACCACAAGATCGCCCCCGATCTCTCGCCCAACAAGACCCTCGAGGGCCTGATCGGCGGCTTTCTGATCGGAACCCTCGGCTTCTGGTTCGCCGGCCTCTACCAGGACTGGCTGAGCGGCACCGACGCGCTGCTCCTCGGCGCCGCGGTGGCCGCTTCAGCGCCGCTCGGCGACCTCTTCGAGTCGATGATCAAGCGCGACCTCGGCCGCAAGGACACCGGCACCCTGTTCGGCCCCCACGGCGGAATTCTGGATCGGTTGGACGCGGCATTCTTCACGATTGTGGTTGGGTATTACCTGGCTGTGTTGCTGGTGTACTGAGACTGCCGGTCACGGGTCACGGGCACGAGGGTCCAAGCCCCCGATGCCCGATGCCCGATGCCTTCCTACACTCCCCTGCATGAAACGGCTCCTCGTCCTTGGCAGTACCGGCTCGATCGGCACCCAGGCGCTGGAGATCGTCCGGGGCTCTGCCGAGCTGCGGGTCGTCGGCCTGGCCGCCGGTGGCGGCGCCGATCAGGCGGTCGAGCAGGCGCGTGAGCACGGTGTTCCGGCGCTGGCCCTGGCCGATCCCGCCGCCGCCGAGCGGGCCCGTTCGCAATGGAGCGGGCAGGTGCTCGAGGGCAAGGAGGGGATCACCGAGCTGATCGCCTCCTCCGGCGCCGACCTCGTGCTGAACGGGATCGTCGGCGCCGCCGGCCTCGGCCCGACGATCGTCGCCCTCAGCGAGGGGATCGACGTCGCCCTCGCCAACAAGGAGAGCCTGGTGATCGGCGGCGAGCTGGTGACCGCGCTGGCCGAGGGGACAGGGGCCCGGCTGCTGCCGGTGGATTCCGAGCACTCGGCGCTCTTCCAGCTGATCGGATCGCAGCCACCCGGCACGGTCGAGCGACTCGTTCTGACCGCCTCCGGCGGCCCCTTCCGGGGGCGCAGCGATCTCTCCGGGATCACCCCGGCCGACGCGCTCGCGCACCCGACCTGGAAGATGGGCGGGCGGATCTCGATCGACTCGGCGACGCTGATCAACAAGGGATTTGAGATGATCGAGGCCTTCCACCTGTTCGGCGTCCCATACGAGCGGATAGAGGTTGTCGTCCATCCGCAGTCGATCGTCCACTCGCTGATCCATCTCAACGACGGGGCGACGCTGGCCCACCTCGGCTACCCGGACATGCGGGTGCCGATCTCCTACGCGCTCCATTTCCCCGAGCGCGCCGACGTCGCGGTGAAGCGGCTCGACCTGGCGGCAGCGGGAGAGCTCGGCTTCGAGGCGCCGGACACGGAGACCTTCTCCTGTCTGCGCTTGGCGAGGGAGGCCGGGGAGGCTGGGGGAACCGCGCCCTGCGTCCTGAACGCCGCCGACGAGGTCGCGGTCGCCGCCTTCCTCGCCGGAGAGATCCCCTTCGCGGCGATCCCGGCGGTGATCGAGGCCGCCCTCGCCGAATGCGGCGCGCAGGCCGTCACCCATTTCGACGACCTCTATGAGGCCGACGCGGAAGCACGCCGCCGGGCCCGCGGGCTCCTCGCGGCACAGCGGAGCGGCGTGCGTTGACCTGGTTCCTCGCATTCTCGGGCTTTGCCGCTCTGATCATCCTGCACGAGCTGGGGCACTTCGTCGCCGCGAAGGCGACCGGGATGCGGGTCGAGCGCTTCTTCCTCTTCTTCCCGCCGGCGCTGATCTCCAGGCGCCGCGGCGAGACGGAGTACGGGATCGGCGCGATACCGCTCGGCGGCTTCGTGAAGATCACCGGGATGAACCCGGACGAGGAGCTGCCTCCGGAGGTGGCTTCCCGGGGCTACTACCACCAGCCGGTCTGGAAGCGGATCGTGGTGATCGGCGCCGGACCGGCGGTCAACATCGTCCTCGCCTTCCTGATCTTCTTCGTCCTCTCCTTCGGCGCACGGGACCTGGCCGACTCGGTCGGCGAGATCGTCCCCGGCTCGCCCGCGGCGAAGCAGCTGCAGCCCGGCGACCGGATCGTCTCGGTGAACGGTCGCTCCTACGGGAACCTCGCCCTCGAGGATCGGCTGCTGAAGTTCTCCGACACGATCGCCGCCGATAAGTGCACGGGGCGCCAGGTGGAGGGCTGCCTGGCCGCGAAGCCGGTGAAGCTGGTCGTCGCCCGCGACGGCCGCGCCCGTGCGATCACGATCACCCCGACCTACGACGACGCGGTGAAGCGGACGCGCCTCGGCTTCTCCTACGGAACCACCCCCGCGGAGAGCGGCCCGGTGGCCGCGGCGGACCGTTCGGTGAGCTTCATGTGGCTGGTGACGACGAAGACGGTCGGCGTCTTCGCCAACCTGCTCGACGAGAAGAAGCGCGAGCAGGTCTCGGGCGTGGTCGGAAGCTACGAGGTAACCCGGCAGGCGATCGGGTTCAGCGCCCGCGAGGCGCTCACCCTGCTGGCCGTGATCAGCCTCTCCCTGGGGCTGATCAACCTGTTCCCGTTCCTGCCCCTCGACGGGGGCCACATCTTCTGGAGCCTGGTGGAGAAGGTTCGCGGCCGTCCGGTGCCCTTCCAGGTGATGGAGCGGGCGAGCGCGGTCGGCTTCGTGTTGGTGATCATGCTCTTCTTCATCGGCCTCACCAACGATATTGGCCGGCTCACCGGCGAGGGCTTCAGCGTGCGGTAGCTTTTCCCTGCACCGCTCAGGAAACCGAGGAGGAGGGGCGTTGGAACTCACCACTGCCGAGCGCTACGCAAGCGGCGGCCCGGGCAAGGCTCCGGAGTCGTCCAGCGTCTATGAGGCCTTCTGCAAGACGGTCGACCGGATCGGCGAGGACGTCGCCCTGCGCACCGAAGACGACTCGGTCTCGCTCAGCTGGAGCGAGCTGGCGGCCTGGGTTGGGCGGATCGCCGGCGGGCTCGAAGGGCTAGGGCTCGAGATGGGGGAGACGGTCGCCCTGATGCTCAACAACCGTCCCGAGTTCATTCCCTGCGACCTCGCCGTGGTCAGCCTCGGCGGGGTCCCCTTCTCGATCTACCAGACCTCCTCGCCCGAGCAGATCGCCTACGTGGTGGGGGACGCCGGGGCGCGCATCGCGATCATCGAGTCCGCCTTCCTCGAGAGCTTCAGCGAGGCGCGCAAGAGCCTGCCAGGCGTCGAGCACGTGATCGTGATCGACGGCGAGGGCGGCACCGGAACGCTGCAGGAGCTCGAGTCTGCCGACCCCGATTTCGACCCCACCGAGCGTGCAGCCGAGGTGGGCCTCGACGACCTGCTCACCCTGATCTACACCTCGGGTACCACCGGTCCCCCGAAGGGCGTGCAGCTGACCCATCGCAACCTGATGTCCCTCACCGCCAGCGTCGAGGAGGTGATCGAGATGCCGCAGCGGGGCGGCAAGGTGATGTCCTGGCTCCCGGCCGCTCACATCGCCGAGCGGGGGGCTCACTACTACCTGCCGGTCGTCCGTGGGCTCACCGTCCACATCTGCCCGGCTCCGCGCAAGATCGGCGAGTTCCTCA
>JBBRHQ010000190.1:0-5676 GCA_038222365.1 Solirubrobacterales bacterium | reverse complement strand
GGGGGGGGGGCCCCCCCCCCGCCCCGAGCACCGCGCCGAAATCCGGAACGGTCAGCGGCACCCCGGCCTCGGCGGAGACCACCGACGAAGGCGGCGGAGAAATCGCAGCACCGCTGGCGATCGCGCTGGCAGCCGCAGTCGCGGCAGCGGCAACCGCCCTCTGGTGGTTGGCCCGCCGCCGCTACGGTTAGCCCGTGGAGCTCGAGACCGCGATCCGCACCCGCCGGACCCACAAGGCGTTCGCCCCCGAGCCGATCCCGGCGAAGGAGCTCGAGGCGCTGCTCGACCTGGCGCGCTGGGCGCCCAACCACCATCTCACCGCTCCCTGGCGCTTCCGCGTGGTCGGCCCGGGAGCCCTGGGGCGGTTGAAGTCCGCGGTCGGTCCCGAGGGCGCGGCGAAGCTCGACCGGGCACCCACACTGGTGGTCGCCTCCTGCGCGCTGAGCGGCGATCCGGTGCAGGATGAGGAGGACCTGCACGCAACCGCCGTCGCCTCCTACATCGTCCTGCTGGCCGCGCACGGTCGCGGGCTCGCCGGCTACTGGCGCACCCCCGGGTTCCTGCGTTCCGAGGATGGCCGCGGGGCGGTGGGTGTGGGCGAGGACGAGCGCTTCGTCGGCTTGATCCACCTCGGCCGCCCGCGCCAGCAGCCTCCGACCCCCGAGCGGCCGCCGGCGTCGGCCACGGTCACCTACCTCGACTGATGCTCTCCCGCGAGCAGGCAATCGAGGCGATCGCGGGAGAGCGCTTCGAGGTGCTGGTGATCGGCGGTGGGATAACCGGGGCCGGGGTTGCCCTCGACGCCGCCTCCCGCGGCTACTCGGTCGCCCTGCTGGAGCGAGACGACTACGCCTTCGGCACCTCGAGCCGATCCTCGAAGATGGTTCACGGGGGCCTCCGCTACCTGCAGAACTTCGACCTCGGGCTGGTCCGCGAGGCGCTGCTGGAGCGCCAGCTGATGGTCCAGCTGGCCCCCCACCTCGTCTACCCGACGCCCTTCCTGGTCCCCGCGCTGGGAGAGGAGCGGCGCGATCGCAAGATCGGCATCGGGCTGAACATGTACGACGTGATGGCGTCCACCCGGGTGGGGCGGAGCCGGCGCGAGATGCGCTCCTCCAAGGATGGCGAGGACGACTTCTTCTGGTCGCCCGAGCGCCACCGCACGATCGAGGGGGAGGAGGTGGTCGGGATGGTCCCCGCCCTGGCCGAGCGGGAGCCGACCGCCGCCTACCTCTTCTACGACTGCCAGACCGACGACTCCCGCTTGGTGCTGACGATCCTCGGCGAGGCGGAGCGCTACGGCGCCGTGATGCTGAACGGCGCCGAGGTCACCGAGGTGCTGCAGCGCTCGGGGGGCGCCGGCGGGGTGGCCTTCACCGAGGCGGCGAGCGGTGAGCGGATCGAGGTCGAGGCGGTCAACGTGATCAACGCGACCGGCGTCTGGGCGGATCGGCTGAGGCCGGAGGAGGTCGTCGACGAGGAGGACGTGCCGCGGATCTCACCAAGTCGGGGAACCCACATCGTGATCGACCGGGAGCGCCTGCCGATTGGCGAGACGGCCTGCATCGTCCCGGCCGGCGAGGGGCGGGCGATCTTCGCCCTGCCCTGGTACGGGCGGACCCTGATCGGGACCACGGACAACGACTTCGAGGGCGACATCTCCCATCCGCAGCCGGGCTCCGGCGACATCTCCTACCTGCTCGATGCGACCAACGCCTTCTTCGGCACCTCGTTGAGCGAATCCGAGATCAGCGGCGCCTTCGCCGGGGTGAGGCCGCTGATCGCGACCGGTGACCCGCGCAAGTCGGTCGACATCTCGCGGCGGGCGGAGCTTTATGAGACCTCCTCGGGGATGCTGACGATAACCGGCGGCAAGCTGACCACCTGGCGGCGGATGGCCAAGCAGACAGTGGATCGGCTGGTCGAGCGGGAGGGCCGGGAGGCGCCGTGTCAGACCGCGGAGATCCCGCTGGGAATGGAGGCGTCGCCCGAGGACCTGGAGGCGCCGCCGGGAGTGGGGGAGGAGTCGGTGCGCCAGCTCGCCTTCCGCTACGGGCATGCCGCCCGCGACGTCCTCGCGCTGGCGCGGGAGCGCCCGGAGCTGGCGGTGCCGATCGTCGAAGGTCGCCCTGACCTGCTGGCCGAGGCGACGATCGGGGCCAGGCACGAGCAGGCGCGCGGGGTCGCCGACGTGATCCTCCGCCGCACCCGGCTCGGGCTGCTCGCGGCCTCCCAGCTTCGCGGTGCGGACTCTGTGCGTCCGGTCGCGGAGGCGATGGGGGAGGAGCTTGGCTGGTCGGAGTCGCGGATCGCCTCCGAGGCGGATGGCTGGCCCCGGGTGGCGGCCGATGAGGGAATCGATCCGGCGAGCGGCACTCCTGGATAGGTTGGGCCGATGCGGGTCCTGGTCACCGGCGCGAGCGGCTTCCTCGGAGGCGCAGTCTGCCGCGACCTCGCCCGGCGGGGGCACGAGCCGGTGGCGCTGGTCCGACGTCCGGGCTCCGGGCCCGGTGGGGTCGAGGAGGTGCGGGGCGACCTCGCGGGCACAGATTCGCTGCGGGGTGCGCTCGGCGCGGCTCGCGCCGAGGTCGTCGTCCACTTGGCGGCGGAGATCGCCTCACAGCGCAACCGCGAGCGGATCGAGGAGGTCAACGTCGAGGGCACCCGGCGTCTGCTCGAAGCGGCCGAGTCTGCGGCGGTTCGACGCGTCGTCTTCGCCTCCACGGTGGTCACCGGAGACGCCGGCGGGGCCCTGCTGGAGGAGTCGACCCCGCTCCCGGTCGAAACTGCCTACGGCCGCTCGAAGCAGGAGGGGGAGCGCCTTCTGGCCGAGTCGCCGCTTGAGGGCGTGGTGCTGCGACCCTCGCACGTCTACGGGCCCGGAGGATGGTTCGCCAGCGAGTTCGTTGCCCGACTGCGGTCGCCCGGGCGCTTCGCTGTGATCGGCGATGGACGAAACCTCTGGGATGTCGTCCGCGATGTCGACGTCGCGGCGGCATTCGGGTTGGCGGTGGAGGCGGCGCCGTCGGGCTCGACCTACCACATCGCCGACGACGAGCCGATCGCCTACGGCGAGTTCGTCGCGCTGATCGCGGCGGAGATCGGTACCGGCGCTCCCCGCCGGGTGCCCGCGTGGGCGGCGCGGATGGTCGCCGGCGCCGACCCCGTGAAGGCCGTGACCCGCTCGGCCCGCTCCTCCAACGCGTTGATCAAACGCGAGCTCGGCTGGGAGCCCGAGTTTCCGATCGCCAGGCGGGGAATCCGGGACGCCGTCGCGGCGATGGCCAGTTGAAATAACCTGCCGGCTCGATGAGAAGATCGGAGCTGGAGTCCAAGCACATCGCCGAGCTGCACGCACTCGCCGCCGAGGCGGAGGTCTCACGCTACCGCGGGATGCGCCGCGAGCAGCTGATCGAGGCTCTGGCGGAAGAAGAAGGGTCCAAGGAGGACGGGCAGGGCGAATCGCCGCCGCCGCGTCGCCGTCGCCGCGGTGGCCGCGGGCGCCAAGCCTCGCGGGCAGCCGAGAAGGAGACGGAGGAATCCGAGGACTCCGAGGCGGGCGAGGAGGTGAGCGGCGTGCTCGACGTGGTCGCCCAGGGTCACGGATTCGTCCGGCTCGGGGGCCTCGATCCCCGGCCCGGGGACGTCTACGTCTCGGCCTCACAGATCCGCCGCTGCGAGCTCCGCGCCGGAGATCAGATCAGCGGTCCGGCGCGTGAGCCGCGACGCGGCGAGCGCCACCGCGCCCTGATCAAGGTCGAGGAGGTCAACGGTGCCGAGCCGTCCGAGGAGCGAGGAGCCGCGTTCGAGTACCTGGTCCCGGTCGCGCCCAAGCGGCGGATCGCCCTCCAGATCGACTCCTCCGACGTCCTGGTGCGGGCAACCGACCTGCTGGCGCCGCTCGCCTACGGCCAGCGGGTCGCGGTACGCGCTGCGCCGCGCTCGGGGCGGACGACCCTGCTGCGCGGTCTGGTCGAGGCGATCGCCGCGGCCTCCGATCCCCCCGGGATCGTCGTCCTGCTGGTCGACGAGCGCCCCGAGGAGATCACCGAGTGGAGGCGCCGGGCGGGCACGGCGGAGATCGCCGCCGCCGCCGCCGACCTCGAGCCTGCCGACCAGGTCCGACACGCGGAGCTTGCTGTGGCCCGGGCGAAGCGGCGCGCCGAGTCCGGCGAGGACGTCGTCCTGATCGTCGACTCCCTGACCCGGCTCGGGGTCGCGTACGGCGATCCCGCCGCGATCAAGCCGGTCTTCGGCGCCGGGCGCGAGACCGAGGAGGAGGGCAGCGGCTCGCTGACGATGATCGCCACCGTGCTGCGCGGGACCGAGGACGGCGAGGGCGCCCTGGAGGCGGTGGAGACGACCGAGAACGCGACCCTGGTCCTCGATGCCGAGCTGGCAGCGCCCGGGGTGGAGCCGGCGCTGGACGCATCCGCCACGGGCGAATCAGGTGAGGAGTTGCTTCGCGAGGAGTCCGAGCTGGCGGCCGCAGGGATCGTCCCGGCGCTTGACCCCTCGGGCAGCGCAGTCTCCGGCGAGGAGTCGCTGCGGACCGAGCCGGAGCTGGCCGCGGCGAGGAGGTTGCGCGCCGAGCTGCAAGGCCGCACGGCGGCCGAGGCCGCCGCCCTTCTGCGTGAGCGGATCGAGTCCAGTCCCTCCAACGCCGAGCTGCTCTCGGGACCTTGAGAAGGGTGGCTCAGCGCCGGTAGGCGATCCGCCGCCAGGACGGCTCGCGGGAGAGCTCGATCAGCTCTGAGCTGCGGTCGGGCTGGACGTAGCCGAAGGTCTGGCTGCCCTCGTCGAAGATCACGTCGAGCTCGCCCTCCTTGACCCGCTGATCGAGCCAGGCGCCGCGGAAGACGAGGCGGCGGATCCAGTGCACGAGGCTGCGGTTGGCGGGCCCGACCAGGTCCTCCCAGTTCTCGTTGATGTGCTCGCCAAGTGGGGATGATGGCTCGGCGATCTCGCCGCTGACCGCGAGGTCGAGCAGGTCGTCGAGCTCGAAGCGGCTCAGCCCCTGATCGACGAAACCGAGCTTCACGGCGGCCTGTTCGACCCGCTGCGCGAAGTCCTCCTCGTTGAAGGAGAAGCGAAGCTCTCCGTACTCCAGGACGTAGTCCGAGCCGGATTCGTAGTTCCCTCTGCGGGTCGTCTTCTTATCCACGGGCCAGGCTCGGCATCATGCCGATCATCCTATTGGTGCGCGTGCCTGGGGCACGCACTGAACGAGGGTTTGCACCCGGGGGCGAGCCCGACCGTCCCGGGGCTTTGACCGGCATGGCCGACCCGCAACCGAGACGCTTCCGTGGGCTGCCCCGGCGGCGCATCGCCGGGCGCGAGGTGCCCGTGGCGGAGGGCTTCGGCGCCCGCCTGCTCGGCCTGGCGCTGCTGCCGGCGAGACGAGCCGGTCCCGGCCTGCTGATTCCGCGCTGCGCGAGCGTCCACACCTTCGGCATGCGCTTCGCCCTCGACCTGATCTTCTTCACCGAGGGCGCCGAGGTGGTCGCGGTTCGACGAGCTGTGCCTCCCAATCGCTTCACCCGC
Organism: Solirubrobacterales bacterium; assembly: GCA_038222365.1. GTDB lineage: Bacteria > Actinomycetota > Thermoleophilia > Solirubrobacterales > 70-9 > JBBRHQ01. Next base: position 132 of record JBBRHQ010000190.1, on the reverse strand, counting down.
TGTCGGGGCGCAGCCTCGGTGCTTGAGGTTCCGCTCATTTAGGTCGGGCATCCTCTTCGGGTGTCAGGTATGGCCATCGCACCTCGACGGGGGAGAGACCGCCCGGCCCCGTCCTTAGGGGCGCATGCTTCC
>JBBRHQ010000189.1:0-5707 GCA_038222365.1 Solirubrobacterales bacterium | reverse complement strand
CTGCGGCGGACTCTCGCCAGCCTGGAACTGCAGACCAGGCCATCCAAGGTGGTGGTCGTCGACAACGCCTCGGCCGACGGGTCGCTGGAGCTGCTCGAGCAGGAGTTCCCCTGGGTCGAGGTGGTCCGCATGGGCCGCAATGAGGGGTTCGGCGTCGCTCTGAACAAGGCGACCGCGGTGGTCGCGGGCGACCCGCTGATCTTCCTCAACGACGATGTCGAGTGCGAGCCCGACTTCGTCGAGGCGATGCTGGCCGGCCGCGACGGTGCCGAGATGGTCGCCGGGGTGCTGCTCCTTGACGATGACCCGGCGTTGATCGACTCCGCCGGGGTGACCGCCGACTCGAGGACGTTGATGGCCTTCGACTACCTTCGGGGTGAGCCGGTGGAGACTGCCGAGACCGCGCCCCCGCCCTTCGGGCCGACCGGCGGGGCGGCGCTGTATGCGCGCCCGGCCTTCGAGCGGATCGGCGGCTTCGACCAGAGGATCTTCCTCTACTACGAGGACCTCGACCTGGCCCTGAGAATGCACGCCCAGGGGGCGCGCTGCGCGCTCGCCAGCCTGGCCCGGGGCAGGCACGTCGGCTCCGCCACGCTCGGCCAGCGCTCGGGGGAGAAGTACGTGCACACCGGCTGGAGCCGGGCCTACATGCTGCGCCGCTACGGGGTGATGCGAAACCCGGTGAACGCGATCCGGGCGCTCGCCTCGGAGGTAGGGGTGTGCGCCGGGCAGCTTGCCCTCGACCACACCGCGAAGGGGGTCATCGGGCGCGCGCGGGGCTGGCATGCCGCGGCCAAGCTCGAGCGCCGGCAGGTCCCGGCCAACGGGCTGATCAAGCTGTCGCTGTTCGATCGCCTCTCCCGCCGCGCCCAGGGGCGGCTGTAGCGGAGCGGCTCGCGGCTCAGGGACCAGCGTCGCGGCCGGACGCGACGTCGGTCCCGACACGCCCCTGCGCCCAGCCCACTCCAAGCCATGCCCTCGCCCGCTCGGGGCGGCCGGTGCGGCGCAGCCGACGCCGCTGGCGCAGCAGGCTGGGCAGGCATCTCAGCGCCTCGAGCTTTCCGCGCAGCGTTGCCCCGAGCCGTCCCTGCAAGCCCGCCCGGGCCAGCGAACCGACCTCGACCGCCGCGATGCGGGGGATCGAGCGCACTGTCATGAACTTGATCTGAGTGGCGAGGCGATTGCGCGCCACCAGCCGGGAGTTCTCCGCGGCGGGCCGCTCGAAGCCGGCGTGCCAGGCGGCATTGCCGATGTGCCAGACCAGGGCATCCGGCGCCAACAGAAAGCGCCAGCCGGCGATCCGGGCCCTGACATTGAGATCGACGTCCTCATAGAAGGCGAAGTAGGACTCGTCGTAGCCCCCGAGGGCGTCGAGAAGCTCCCGCCGGAAGAGGCATGCCGCGCCGCAGACACCGAAGATCTCCCGGCGCTCGATGGGGCTGGTGCTGCGGGGCCGCCCGGCGCCATCCTCGCGCGCCCTGCCGTCGGGGGTGAGCGACTGGCCGTGGCTGTAGACGATCGTGTCGGGGGCGGCGGCGTCCTGGGGGAAGGTCTGGAGCTGCAGGATCAGCGGCTGGGCTCCGCCCATCGAGGGGTCGGAATCCAGCGCCGAAGCGAGCCGGCGGAGGCAGTCGGGCTCGAGCACGGTGTCTTCGTTGAGCACCATCACCAGGGGTGTTCCGGTGCTCTTCAGGCCGAGATTCACCGCCGCGGCGAAGCCATGGTTGAACGGCAGGCAGACATGCGGGACGCCGGCCTCCCGGAGGAACTCGCCGGTCCCGTCGCGGGAGCCGTTGTCCACCACGAAGGGCTCAACTGCCACGCCTTGCTGCGCGCCAAGCGAGCCAAGGCACTCCCGGAGGCTGCCCAGGCAGTTCCAGCTCGGGATCACCACCGAGATGCGTGGCGCTTGACCATCGCGGGCCTGACCGGTTTGGCGCGCCCCAAGCGAGGTAGCTACCCCGCGGAAGGCGAGAGCCCGAGCGCAGCAGCGGCCTCACAGGCACCGCCCCGGGCCGCGGATGCGCCAGAATCAGCGTCGAAGGTGAGACTGGCCGGGAATAGCTGAGCAAAGGACGAGAGCGCCGATGCGAACATTGCAGTCCCCAACCCGAGGAGCGGCACCCGCTCTCTCGGGACCCTCGCATTCCTCGGAAACCCCTGCATGGCGCGAAAGGCTAGCGGAGATCGCCGCCCTGCTTGTGCCGATCGCGCTGCTGCTGGGGATCGCGCTGGGCGGGGGCGACCAAGGGGGCTTCGACCTGCAGACCCGACATATCGCGGGAATCTGCGTCTGGCTCGTGGTGGTAGCGCTGCTGGTCTTCGGGGCGGCGGCGCGCGCCCGGGCGCCCGGGCCCCTCTACCTGGCGGCCGGCCTGCTCTTCTCACTCGCGCTGCTGAGCGCCGTCTCCTCTCGCTGGTCGGGCTCGACCGAGCTCAGCGTGACCGAGGCGGACCGCATCCTGGTCTACCTCGGCATCCTGCTGGCCGCATTCCTGATCACCCAGACCCACGGGCGGCGCCAGCGCTTCGCCGAGGGCATGGCGATCGCGCTGGCGACGATCGCCATGGTCGCGGTGGCCAGCCGGCTTTTGCCCGACGTCATCCACATCCACCAACCGGTCGACCGCTGGGGCCCGCGCCTGACCTATCCGCTCGGCTACTGGAACGCCAATGGGACGCTGTTCGCGATCACGGTGCCGATACTGCTGTGGGCCAGCCGCCGCGGGGCGGCGGCGGCCCTTCGCATCGGCGCGGTGGCCGTCATCCCGGTGGCGCTGCTCGGGCTCTACTTCACCTATTCGCGCGGCGGATTGCTCGCTCTGGCGATTGGCTCGATCGCGCTGCTGGCGCTTTCGCGCGATCGCCTCTGGCTGGGCGCGACGCTGCTGATCACCTTGGTGGCGGCGGTGCCGGCGGTGCTCGAGGTCCAGGCCCGCTCGGCGCTGGAGGACAGGCTCAACAGCCCGGCCGCGACCGACCAGGGCCACGAGGTGCTGGGGGTCCTCCTCGTCGCCGTCGCCGGCGCCCTGCTCTTCTTCGCGGCGTTGCGCTGGTTGGAGAAGAGGGAGGGGAGGCTGACGGTGGCGATGCTGCGGCTTTCGCGGAACCAGGCGCTGCTGGGCGGGATCGCCGTCTTCGCCGTCGCCTTCGGTGTCGTGGTCGCGCTCACCTTCGGCCCACGCGCCTGGCATCGCTTCTCCGAGACCGACCTGAAGCTTCCCAACCAGCCGTCCAAGCACTTCACCGACCTGCAGGGCTCCGGGAGGCGCGACTTCTGGCGGGTCGCCTACCACGACTTCACCGACCGGCCACTGCTCGGGCAGGGAGCGGGGTCCTACGAGATGACCTGGGAGCAGCACCGCTCGATCCGCCTGCCCGTCCACGACGCCCACTCGCTCTATCTGGAGACCTTCGCCGAGCTTGGGGCGGTGGGTGGGCTGCTGCTGCTGGCGATGTTCGGTTCGATCGGCGTGATCGGGCTGATGGCCTGGCAGCGCAGCGCCGGCGCCGAGCATGAGCGAACCGCCGTGCTCTTGGCGGTCGCCCTCGCCTTCGCCGTCTCCGCCGCCTTCGACTGGTTCTGGGAGCTGCCGGGGCTGGGGGCGGTCTTCTTCCTCGCAGCGGGCGCCCTTCTCAGCTCACGCTGCGAGCAGCTCGGCGCCGAGGACGAGGAGGTGGGAATACCGGATTCCGGGCGCCGCTACTGGCTGATCGGGCTGGGGCTGGTGACGGCCTGGATCTCAGCCGCGGCGCTGGTCGCGCCTCTGCTGGTCAGCCGCGAGATCACCGCCTCTCAGAACGCCGCCGCCTCGGACGATCTGGCGTCCGCCCAGAACCACGCCGAGAACGCCCGCTCGATCGAGCCCTGGGCCGCCTCCCCCTACATCCAACTCGGCCTGCTGGACGAGCTCCGCGGCGACTACAGGAACGCCTCGCAGCGCTTCAGCGATGCGATCGACCGCGAGGACCGCAACTGGCAGCTCTACTTCCTTCGGGCCCGGGTCGAGCGTAGGCTCGGCAACCACGGCGCCGCCCGGGCGGACACTGCCAAGGCGAGGAAGCTGAACCCGCTGGCTCCCCTGCTCGCGGCCAAGGCGGCCAGGGAGAAGGGGTGAGGCAAGAGGCAGAAGCGAGCCCGGGCGCGGGCCCGCCGCCCGCGGAGGCCACGGCACCGGGGCCCGCAAGCGGCGGCCGTGCGCCTGCCGGGCGTGGCGGGGAGCCCGGGCAGCCGCTCACGCAGAGCGCATCTGTCCCGCCCACCGGCCCCACCGCTCCCGGCCCCCGCCGTCTCGCGTTCGCCCTGGGGCTGGGGCGCCCCGGTGCGGAGGGGGCGCGGCGGCGCGGCGCGGTGCTGCGCCGCCTGCTTGCCTTAAGCGACTGGACGGTGCTGATCGCGACGCTCTGCCTGGCCACCGCCGCCACCGCGACGATTGACGTCGCGACCCTCTTCTGGGCGCTTTTGGCCAGCCCGGTGTGGATCCTCGTCTTCAAGCTCCACGGGCTCTATGACAACGATCACCGCCGCATCCGCCACAGCACCCTCGATGAGCTGGGGGCGCTGGTCTCGGCCTGCATCCTGGGGACCCTGGCGATCGACGGCTTCCTCGAGCTCTCCCCGGCGGGCTCGCTGAGCGCCTCGGCGGCGATCGCCCTGGGGGTCGGAGCGCTTTTGGGGTGCATGCTGGGACGGGGGCTCTTGCGCTCTTCGTGGAAGTGGCTGGTCTCCCCGGCCACCGCGATCGTCATCGGCCCGCCCGCCCCGGCAACGCTGATCGCCCGCCGGGTCACCACCCACCCCGAGACCCACCTGGCGCTGATCGGCTACCTCTCGCCCGCCACGGCGCCCGAGGCCGCCGGGCTGGCGCGCCTCGGCGCGCCCGATCAGATCTCCCGGATCGCCCGCACCCACCAGGTCGAGCGGGTGATCGTCACCGAGGAGAACATGACCGAGGCCGCCGCCGAGCAGCTGATCGAGGAGTGCAAGGCAGAGGGCCTGGGGTTGACCTTCTTACCGCGCCACCACGGCCTGCTGGGGCCGGGGATCGAGCTCAACCGCCTGGCCGAGCTGCCGGTGCTCGACTTCCGCTTCTCAGACCCGCCGCACTCCACGATGATGCTGAAGCGCGGCCTCGACGTCCTCGTCTCGGCGCTGGCGCTGATCGCCTGCCTGCCGCTGTTCGCGGTGATCTCGGTGGCGATCCTCGCCGACAGCGGCCGCCCGGTCCTCTTCCGCCAGCGCCGGGCCGGGAGGATGGGGCGCCCCTTCACCCTGGCCAAGTTCCGCACCATGGTCCCCGACGCCGAGGAGCGCCTCGCCGAGCTGGTCGACCTCTCCGCGCTGGATGAGCCCGCTTTTAAGATCGCCGATGACCCGCGGGTGACCCGGATCGGGCGGCTGCTTCGCCGCAGCAGCCTCGACGAGCTCCCCCAGCTCGCAAACGTCCTGCGCGGAGAGATGTCGCTGGTCGGGCCCCGTCCCGAGGAGGAGGCGGTGGTCGCCCTCTATGACGAGCGCCAGCGCGCCCGACTCTCGATGCGCCCTGGGGTGACCGGGCCGATGCAGGTCTACGGGCGCGGGGACCTGAGCTTCGAGGAGCGCCTGGCGCTGGAGCGCGACTACCTCGACAACGTCTCGATCACCGGCGATCTGGCGATCCTGCTGCGCACGCCGCGGGCGATGGTCCGCGGCGAGGGCGCCCACTGA
>JBBRHQ010000188.1:0-5756 GCA_038222365.1 Solirubrobacterales bacterium | reverse complement strand
GCGACGTCGACGCCGGCCACGGGGCCGGGATCCGGGTCGTCGGCGTGGCGACCGGCAGCTACAGTGTCGCCCAGCTCGAAGGAGCCGGCGCCGACTGGGCGGTTCCCGATCTGAAGGGCGGCCTGCCGACTGCTCATGGGGCGCCGGGGCCCTTGTAGAAGTCGAGCCAGCGCCCGCACGCTCGGGCCAGCGGAACCGTCCGGTGCGGGCGCCGCGGCGTCGCCACCAGGCGGCCGATCTCGGCCTCGCCGTCATAGCCGCTCAGCGCCTGGAGCGTGCTGGGATCCGCGGCGCTGAGCGTGAAGCGCACCGGCCCCGCCTTCCTGGTCGAGATCTCGCCCGCGGGCCAGTACTGGCCGTCATTTGCGAGGCTGATCGTGTTGGGACGCTGGCCGTCGAGGGCGGCGGTGAGGTGGCGGCGGAAGCCGGGGGCGCGCAGCGTCAGTCCGATCGGCGAGAAGTACTGGAGCGAGAGGTGCCAGCGCCCGGCCGGGAGTCGCAGCGACTGTGAGGTGCTCTGACCGGTGCCGATCGCCGCCCCGCCGCGCCAGCCGCTCTTCGGGCCGATCACCGGGGTGGGGAAGACCGAGGCGCGGCCCCCTTGGGCGACGAAGATCCGGCTCTCCGGCGCGGCGCAGTGGACCGGCGCGGCCGGTTCGGTCCCCTCGAGCAGTGTCTGCCTGTCCCGCGCCGTCCATCCCTCCCGTCGCCAGAGGATGAAGGAACGCGTCCGGTCGATTTCCCGGAAGTTGGGCGGTGCATGGCTGTTCCAGGCGGCCGAACCGGTGATCACGAAGCTGTGATGGTTGAGGGTCCGGTAAGTGAAGGAGTCGAAGTCGATCGGGCTGTAGGCGTCGCCGGTGTCGAACGGCTTGGTCGGGCTCTGGATCACTTCCTCGTCGGGGAACTCGACCAATGGGACGTCGGTATCTGCGCCGAGCAGCTCGTAGGCGGCGAAGCGGTCCTGCCCGGCGAAGAGGACCGAGTCCCCCTGCAGCTCGCCGACGAAGGCGCGCAGCTCGGCCCCGTGTCCCGGGGGCCCGACCGGAGCCTCGCGCAGCACCAGGAAAGTCGAATAGGCGGCCCCGGCGAGGAAGGCTGCGGCGAGCGCCGCCCAGCCGAAGCGGCTCAGCCCCGAGCTTCCGGAGGAGCGTCGCCAGCCGTCTCCGGGACCGCTGAGTAGGGCCCGTGCGGCGATCAGCATCGCCAGCGGCGAGCCGATCATCAGCGCCTTGGCCTGCGAGTAGTCGCCGCTGAAGGGAAGCGAGACGAGGTAGAGGAGGACGCAGGCGCTGAGGGCGATCGGCACCACCGGCTCGCCGCGCCTCAGCCACCAGGTGACCCCGACTCCGATCGCAACCAGCGCCACCGCGACCGCGAGGCCGGCGAATGGGGCGCCTCCGGCCGCGTCCAGCCTGTAGTTCGCCGCCGGCCAGACCCCGAGCGCCTCGCCTGCGAAGACCGGGCCGTAGGTCCCGGTTCCGGCGACCTTGCCGAAGCCCCCGGCGAACCCGAAGGGGCCGGCGAAGGCGAGCACCGCGACCGCGGCGGCGAGGCCGGCGATCCAGACCAGGGTGGCCGGGCGGGCGAGGGAGCGCAGGAGTAAGCGGGGGCGCAGCGCCCGCCGCATTCCGGGCAGGCTGAGGCCCCAGAGCGCCGCGATCGCCAGCGGCCAGGCCAGCCCGGCGAAGCTGTAGGAGAAGACGATCCCGGCGAGGAGCACGCCGAACGGCGCCAGGACTAGGAAGCGCTCGCGCCCGCCGCCGGGTAACGACCGGACCGCGGGCAGCGCGGTCGCGAAGGCCAGCACAAAAAGGGCCTCGGCTGTCTCCTTGAAGGCCGCCTGGGCGAAGTAGGAGGCGGCGAGGTAGGGAACCGCGACGAGCGTCGCCGCGAGCACCCGGCGTATGCCCCCCAGCCCCCGGAGCGCACCCAGCGCGGTCAGTCCGGTGAGGATGGTGATTGCCTGGAGCTCGCCGATGAACGCCTTCCCGAGGTTGACGCCGGGGACGAGGGCGGTGGCAATCGCGATCCCGTGAGGGCCGAGCGGATAGCCGCGGTCCGGCTCAGGACCGAAGCCGCTTCGAAGCCACTCGCTCCAGGCGAGGTGGAGGCCGAGGTCGTTGTTGAAGCCGACCCCGAGAAGGCCCCAGCGACCGCTGATCGCAAACGGGATCGAGAGCACCGCCACCAGCACGAGGGAAACGGCCGCCCCGGTCGCGAGGGCGCCATCGAGGCGGTAGGGGATCCGCAGGCCGGCGAGGCCGAGGGCGCCCAGGGCCAGCAGCCCGATCGTCGCCGTCACCCCGCCGCCGGGGAGCCGGACCAGCAGTCCCGCGACCGAGATCAGCGCGGCGAAGCCGACCGCGGGCTCCAGCCACGACCAGCTCTCGCGGCCGCTTGCCGCGAGGATCGCCCGGCCAAGCAGAAGCGAGGCAGCGCAGATCAGCGCCGCAGAGACGTAGGTCCCGATCATCAGCGCGCAAACTATGGCAGCGGCCTTCGGGCGGCGGATACCACGCTTGCGCCGTCCGCACGCCAGAATGGGAAGACGATGAAGTGCCCTTCATGCGGCAACGAGAACCGGGAAGAGGCGACCTTTTGTGACTCGTGTGGGACCCGGCTCGGGCAACCGGAGATCCAAAGCGCCGCCGGTACCGAGCCGATCTCCACGACTCCGGGCCCGCTGCCCGAGGGCACTCCGCGGCGGGTCGCGGGACACCTCGAGATGGTCGAGTTCATCGGCCGCGGCGGGCGCAAGGACGTTTTCCTTGCGCACGATCAGTCGGAGTCCGGTCGTGAGGTCGCGGTGGCGCTGTTCGACACGGCCGGGCTCGGGGAGACCGCACTCGCCAGGGCACGGCGCGAGATGCAAGCGATGGAGCGCCTCGGCCCCAACCCTCACCTGGTCCCCGTCTTTGAGACCGGTGAGCAGGATGGGCGCGCCTTCATCGTCAGCTCCTACATGGCCGGGGGGGACGTCAAGGGGCTGCTCGCGGCCGCCGGCGGGGGCGCCCTGGAAGTGTCGCGGGCGATCCAGATCGGGATCGACGTCTGCCGGGCGCTCGACCATGCCCACGGCTGCGGGATCGTCCATCGCGACCTGAAGCCGGCCAACGTCTGGCTCGACACCGACGGCCGTGCCCGCCTCGGCGACTTCGGTCTCGCCGCCACCGGGCCGGGGCGCGGCGGGGGAATGGTCGGAACGGTCGCCTACATTCCCCCCGAGCAGGCGCTGGGACGCACCACCGGCCCCCGGGCGGATCTCTACTCGCTGGGCGCTTTGCTCTACGAGTTGGTCTGCGGGCAGCCCCCCTTCACCGGGGGTGATGCGGTGGCGGTGATCGGTCAGCACCTCAGCGCCGAGCCGGTCGCCCCCTCGCGGCACAACCCCGCGGTGCCGCCCGAGCTCGACCGGCTGATCTCAGAGCTGTTGGCGAAGTCGCCGCGGGACCGCCCCGTCTCGGCGAGCGCCGTGCGGGAGCGCCTCGAGCAGATCCGCGACGCGCCGGCTCCCCTGACCGACGCGAGCCGCCCGACCGAGAACCCGCTCGAGAGCCTCGCCGGCGGCGTCTTCGTCGGTCGCGAGGAAGAGCTCTCCGAGCTGCGCGCCGCGGCGGACGAGGCTCTCGGCGGACGGGCCCAGCTGGTGCTGTTGGCGGGCGAGCCGGGGATCGGCAAGACGAGGACGGCGGAGGAGGTCGCGACCTTCGCCCGGGTTCGGGGAGCCAATGTCCACTGGGGCCGCTGCCACGAGAGCGAGGGGGCGCCGCCCTACTGGCCCTGGGTGCAGGCGATCCGCTCCTACGTCCGCGAGGCCGACCCGGTCGCGCTCGCCTGGGAGATGGGCGCCGGCGCCGCGGAGATCGCCCGCGTCGTCCCCGAGGTGGCAGAGCGGGTCGGCGACGCGGCGCATTCGGGGGAAGTCGAGGACGAACAGTCCCGCTTCCACTTCTTCGACGCGATCGCCTCCTTCCTTGCAAACGCCTCCGGTTCGCGTCCGCTGGTCATCGTCCTGGACGACCTCCACTGGGCAGACGAGCCATCCCTGCTGCTGCTCGAGTTCATCGCCCGCGGTCTCTCCACATCCTCGCTCCTTCTGGTCGGCACCTACCGCGATGTGGAGCTGGGCCGCCACCATCCTCTCTCGCGGGTGCTGGGAGAGCTCTCCGGGCTGGATCGCTGCCGCCGGGTCGTCCTCCGTGGGCTCGGAGAGACGGAGATCGCCAGCTACGTCGAGCGCTCCGCCGGGAGGGCGGCGCCGGCCGGGCTCGTCACCGAGGTGCACCGCCAGACCGAGGGCAACCCCTTCTTCGTCGGCGAGGTGGTGCGACTGCTGACCAGCGAGGGGGCGCTCGACGGCGGCGGCGGCGGCAGAGTCCTGATCCCGCAGGGGGTCCGCGACGTGGTCGGCCGCCGGCTGGATCGCCTCTCCGACGGCACCAACGAGGTGCTTCGCAGCGCCGCTGCGATCGGTCGCGACTTCGACGAGGAGGCGCTGGCACGGATCGCCGGCCTCGACCGCGCCGAGCTCGACTCCGCGCTCGAGGAGGCGGTCGGGGCGCAGTTCCTCGACCCCCGCCGTGAGGATGGCCGCTACCGCTTCGCCCACGCCCTGGTCCGAGAGACGCTCTATGAGGAGCTGAGCGCCGCCCAGCGCCCCGCCCTGCACAGCCGTATCGCGACCACTCTGGAGGACCTCTACGCGGCCGAGCCCGGGCGGACGGACCGCCGCCTGGCCGAGCTCGCCCATCACTTCAACGAGGCGGCGGGGGCCGGAGACCCCGAAAAGGCCGTCGACTACGCGGAGCGGGCAGGCGACCAGGCCAGCGGTCAGCTCGGCTACGAGGAAGCCGCGGACCACTACCGCCGGGCCCTGGAAGCGGGCGAGATCGCCGGCATCGATCGCCGCCGCCGGTGCCTGCTCCTCCTCCAGCTCGGCGAGGCGAGAATGAGGGGCGGGCACCTGGGCGAGGCACGGCGGACGCTGGAAAGGGCCGCGGAGGAGGCGGCCCGGCTCGGCGACCCGGAGCTGATGACCCGGGCCGCGGTCGGCGTCTCCTTCACCGCCGAGGTGGGAGGCTTCGATGAGAAGATGGCCGAGGTGATCGAGGCGGCCCTGGAGGCCGTCGGGCCCGGCGACAGCCCGCCGCGGGCGATCCTCCTCTCCTGGCTGGCCCAGGACTACTACTGGATCGACCCCCAGGGCCGGTGCGCCGACCTCCACTCCGAGGCGATCGCGATGGCGAGGCGGCTGGGCGACGAGGGCACCCTGGCCCACACCCTCAGCCGTGCCAACTTCATTGACATCACGCCTGAGGCGGCCCGCAACGGAGTCGAGGTGGACACCGAGGTGATCGGCCTGGCGCGGAAGCTGGGCGACCGCGAGCTCGAGGTGCGCTCGCACGTGCTGCGGCTCAACAACCACCTCGCCCTGGGCGACATCCCCGCGGTCGACCGCGACCTCGACTCCTACGCACGGCTGGCAACCGAGCTGCGCCAGCCCTCCTTCCTCTGGCACATCCCGATCCTGCGGGGGATGCGGGCGATGATCGACGGTCGCTTCGAGGAGGCCGAGCAGCTGGCGCTGGAGGCGCGGGCCGGGGGAGAGCGCGCCGGTGAGCCCCTCGCCCAGCAGTTCTTCGCGATCCAGGCGTTGACCATCTATCGCCAGCAGGGCCGTCTGGCGGAGGTCGCCGAGACGGTTTCCGAGCTTGCCAAGCGCTACCCGGCGGTGCGGGCCTGGAGCGTCGCCA
>JBBRHQ010000187.1:0-5835 GCA_038222365.1 Solirubrobacterales bacterium | reverse complement strand
GGAGCAGGACGCGGCGCCGATCATCCCCGGCGCCGCGAATTTCGCGCGGCCCGCGCTGGTCACGGCGTGAGCCGCCGCGCCGCCTGGCTCGGTCCCGCCGCGCTCCTCGCCGCGGCCGCAATCGCCGGCCCGGCCGCGGCCCCCGCGGCGGCCGGCGGCGACGGCGGTGGGGCGGCGCGCGCCCCGAGCTGCGCCTGGCACAAGCACACCAAGCGGGTCGTCCGCCACGTGCGTCGCCACGGCAAGCGCCGCAGGGTTGTGCGTTTCAAGCACTGGTGGAGCTGTGACCGGGTGACCCCGACCGGGCCCGCGCGGCTTGGAGTGAAGGCCTATGAGTACAGCTTCCTGCTGTCGCGCAAGAGCGTCGCCCCGGGCGAGATCATCGTCGAGCTCGACAACGAGGGCGAGGACCCCCACAACCTCAACATCGCCGCGACGGGCTCGACCGGTCCGCCGCTCGTCCACTTCGAGGACACCCCCTCGCTGCAGCGGACGCAGAAACGCTTCAGCCTCACCCCCGGCACCTACGAGCTGTGGTGCGATCTCCCCGAACACCAGGCGCTGGGCATGCACGCGACCCTGACGGTCGACTCTCCCTAGGGCCGCTCGGACCCGGCGACCGGCCGGTGGCTTCCGCCGTGCTCGTAGACGCCCGGCTCGAGCGGCTCCGGGTGGCCGATCGAGCCGACCTCGGAGATGTCGCGGCGAAACGGAAGGCTGGCGGTCCAATCGAGGACGGCGCGGACCTTGCGGGCGGTCCCCGGGATCTGACTCATGTGGTAGGTGCGGGCAAGCCACCAGGCGGGGAAGCCGCGGAAGGTACGGCTGCCGATCCGCCCCACCGCCTTGTAGCGGCCGAGGTTGACGAAGGACGCCTTGGTTCGGTGGCGGTATGGCCTGGCCGAGCCGACCCCGAGCGCGGCGGCGATGTTGCGGGCGGCGACCGGTCCCTCGCGGACGGCGTGCTGGGCCGTCGGCGCACAGAGGCCGCCGCCGGCCTGCGGGGCGGCGGCGCAATCTCCGACCGCCCAAACGGACTCCATCCCCTCGACCCTGAGGTGCTCGTCGACCGGAACCCGGCCGGTCTCATCGAGAGGCACGCTGAGGTGGCGCAGGCTCGGGTTCGGCGCCACTCCGGCGGTCCAGACCACCGTCCGGGTGCGCAGGGTCTCCCCGGTGGAGAGCCGAGCGCTGTCGGCGTCGACCTGCTCGAGGGTGGTGCCGAGCTGGATGTCGATGCCGCGCCCGCGCAGCTCGCCGAGGGCGTAGGAGGCCAGCGCCAGGTCGATCTCGGGAAGGACCCGCTCGGCGGCCTCGACCAGCACCCAGCGCATCCCCCGCAGCCGCGCGCGCGGGTAGGCCTCGATCGCGTCCGCGGCGAAGTCCTGGAGCTCGGCCAGCGCCTCCAGACCGGCGTAGCCACCCCCGACGAAGACGTAGGTGAGCAGCTCCTCCTGGCGCCCCGGGTCCTCGGTGGCGTTGGCCGACTCGAGCGTCTCGACCACGTGGTTTCGGAGCCAGATCGCGTCGGCCAGGCTCTTGAACCCGACCGCGTGCTCGGTCAGCCCGGGGACCGGCATCACCCTCGAGACCGAGCCGAGCGCCAGCAGCAGCTGGTCGTAGGGCAGCTCCTCGGTCTCGCCGTCGTGGGTACGCAGCTGCACCGTCTTTCCCGCCGGATCGTGGGCGTCGATCGCGCCCAGCCGCATGTAGGTGCGCCCGAGCATCTCCCGCAGAGGGGTGACCACGTGCCGCGGCTCCAGCGTCCCCGCCGCCGCCTCCGGCAGGAAGGGCGTATAGAGCATGAAGTTGACGTCGTTGACCAGGACCAGCCGGGCCGACTGGCGTGGCATCAGGCGTTCGAGCTCACGGGCCGCATAGGCTCCGGCGAACCCACCTCCGGCGATCACCACGTTCCAGGCCATCAGGCGAGCCCCAGCTTCTCTCGGATCAGCCTGGTGACGGCGCCGCCGTCGGCGCGGCCCTTGGTCTCCCGCATCACCGCGCCGACGAGGGCCCCGACCGCCTTCTGATTTCCCAAGCGGACCTGCTCGGCGGCCTCTGGGTTGGTCTCGATCGCCGCCTCGACCACTCCCCCGAGCTCGGCGTCGTCGGAGATCTGCGCCAGGCCCTCGCGCTCGACCAGCTCGGCCGGATCGCCGCCGTCGGCAGCGATCATCGCCAGCACCGTCTTGCCGGCGCCGTGGGAGATCCGCTTCGAGGCGACCAGCCCGATCAGATCGGCCAGCGACTCGGGCGCCACCTTCGAGTCGGCCGGGCCGCCACCTCCGCCGCCCTCCCGCAGGACCGCGGCCAGCTCGCCGGTGACCCAGTTGGCAACGACCCTCGGCTCGGCCTCACCGGCGCCGATCGCCTGCTCGAAGTAGGCCGCCGTGCGCGGGTCGGAGGCGAGCAGGGCGGCGACGTCGGCGGCCAGCCCCAGCTCCCCCTCATAGCGGGCGATCCTCGCCGCAGGAAGCTCGGGGAGAGAGGCCCGAGCGCTCTTTAGCATCTCCGCGGTCGGCACCAGGGGGACCAGGTCGGGCTCGGGCAGGTAGCGGTAGTCGTGCTCCTCCTCCTTGGAGCGCAGCGTCGTCAGGCTGCCGCTGGAGGGGTCGAAGTGGAGCGTCTCCTGGGTCACCGGCTCCCCGGCGGAGACCAGTTCTCGTTGGCGTTCCAGCTCCGCCCCGACCCCGCGCTCCAGGAAGCGGAAGCTGTTCATGTTCTTCAGCTCGGTCTTCGTCCCCAGCTCCTCGCTGCCGGCTGGCCGGACCGAGACGGTGGCGTCGCAGCGCAGGCTGCCCTCATCCATGTTGACGTCGGAGACGCCGCGCTGGCGAACCGTCGTCCGCAGGAGCTGCGCCCACTCACGGACCTGGGCGGCGGATCGAAGGTCGGGCTCGCTGACAATCTCCACCAGCGGCGTGCCGGCGCGGTTGAAGTCGACCAGCGAGGCCCCGGAGCCGTGGATCCGCCCCGACTCCCCGACGTGGATCATCTTCGCCGCGTCCTCCTCGAGGTGGACCCGGTGGATGCGGACCTCGCCGAGCCGGCCTCCAGTGGCTAACGGCGAGTCGTACTGGCTGATCTGGTAGGCCTTCGGGTTGTCGGGGTAGAAGTAGTTCTTGCGGTGGAAGATCGAGCCCTGCGCCACCTCGCACTCGAGCGCGGCCGCGATCTGCAGGGCGAACTCGATCGCCCGCCGGTTGGGCACCGGCAGCACACCCGGGTGGGCGAGGCAGACCGGACAGGTGTGGACGTTCGGCTCGTCTCCGAAGGAGAGCTCGCAGGCACAGAACATCTTCGTCCGGGTCGCCAGCTGCACGTGGATCTCGAGGCCGATCACCGCCTCCAGCTCGGCCCCGCTCATCGCTCCTGCCCCGGTTTCGCGTCGAAGCCGATCGCCTGCTCCAGGGCATAGGCGGCGTCGAGCAGGCCGGCTTCGGCGAAGGCCGGCGCCGCCAGCTGGAATCCGACCGGCAGCCGCGGCCCGCCGCCCTCGGGCTCGGCGAGCCCGGCCGGGATCGAGATCGCCGGGATCCCCGCCAGCGGCATCGGCACCGTGAAGAAGTCGTTCAGGTACATCGCCAGCGGATCGTCGGTCTTCGCCCCGAGCTCGAAGGCGACCGAGGGTGAGGTCGGGGTGACGACGAAGTCGACCGCCTCGAAGGCCCTGGCGTAGTCCTCGACGATCCTCGTTCGGACCCGCTGGGCGCGGCCGTAGTAGGCCTCGTAGTAGCCCGAGGACAGCGCGTAGGTGCCGAGCATGATTCGCCGCTTCACCTCCTCGCCGAAGCCCTCCGCCCTGGTCCGCTCGTACATCTCGAGCAGGTCATCGCCCTCCGCTCGCAGCCCGTAGCGGACCCCGTCGTAGCGGGCCAGGTTGGTCGAGGCCTCGGCCGGCGCGAGCACGTAGTAGGCGGAGATGCCGTGCTCGGCGTGCGGGAGCGGTACCTCGTCCAGCTCCCCGCCGAGCTGCTCGATCTGCTCGAGGGTCGCCTCGAAGCTCGCGCGCACCCCGGCCTCCATCCCGTCCCCGGCCAGCTCGACCGGCACACCGAAGCGCAGCCCGCGGAGATCCTCCCGCCCGGGCAGCTCAATCCCGCCGGGGATGCCGACCGAGGTCGAGTCGCAGGGATCGCGGCCCTCCATCGCCGCGAGCAGCAGCGCCGCGTCGGTGACGTCGCGGGTCAGCGGCCCGCACTGATCCAGCGAGGAGGCGAAGGCGATCATCCCGTAGCGCGAGATCGCGCCGTAGGTCGGCTTCATGCCGACGATCCCGCACAGCGATGCGGGTTGGCGGATCGAGCCGCCGGTGTCGGTGCCGATCGCGCAGGGCGCCAAGCCGCCGGCGACCGCGGCGGCGGAGCCGCCCGAGGAGCCGCCCGGGACCCGGGTCGGGTCCCAGGGGTTGAGCACCGGCCCGTAGGCGGAGTTCTCGTTCGAGGAGCCCATCGCGAACTCGTCCATGTTGGTCTTGCCGAGCAGCGTCGCCCCGGCCTCGTGCAGGCGTCGCACCGCGGTCGAGGTGTAGGGGGGCTGATAGCCCTCGAGGATGCGCGAGCCGGCCGTGGTCGGCACCCCCTCGGTGGTGAAGATGTCCTTGACCGCGATCGGGACGCCGGCCAGCGGGCCTTCGGCCTGCTGCGAGCCGTCTCCGCCCTCGGCCGTCCACAGATAGGCGTTCAGCGAATCCGCGGCGGCCGCCTCCTGCCAGGCCCGCAGATACTCCTCCCTGCCCAGCTCCCCGGCTGCGATCCGCCGGGCCGCCTCGGCGACCGTCAACTCGAGCGCCTCGGACAAGCTAGGCCTCGGCCTGCGGAGAGGGGACCCGGAAGGCGCCCTCGTCGGGGTCCGGCGCCGGCTCGAGGATTTGCTCGCGCGGCCAGCTGGGGCGCGGCTCGTCCTCGCGCAGCACGTTCTCGAGAGCCACCACGTGGGTGGTCGGCTCGACCTCGTCGAGGTCGAGCTCGGCGATCCGGTCGACGTGCTCGAGGACGTGCGACAGCTCCCCCGCCATCCGCTCCAGCTCGGCCTCGCTCAGCGCCAGCCGCGAGAGCCTGGCGACGTGGAGCACCTGTTCGCGGTCGATCACGCGGGGGATATTAGGGGCGGATAGAGTCCCGCCGCGATGCGTGGGGAGAAGGCAGAGCGCTTCGTCGTCGCCAACCTGCGGCTGCTCGCGGTCAGCTTCGCGGTGGTCGGGTTCCTGTTCATCGCCTTCCCGAACGGCGTCCTCGATCTGATCTCCGATCTCGGAGATCAGATCGGCGGCTTTACCCGTGCCCCGGAGACCACTGAGAAGTTCTGGCTCGGGCTCGGCTTCGCCTACATGGTCGTGATCACCGGGATCTGCGCCGTCGCCCAAGCGGACGTCGTCCGCTACCGCCCCCTGCTGCTGGTCCTCGCCGCAGGCAAGACCGCCTCCTCGCTGACCACCGGCGCCTTCTACCTCTTCGACTCCGACGTCTTCATCTACCTGCTCAACTTCCTGGTCGACGGCTACCTGGCGATCCTGGCGCTCTGGCTGTGGTCGCTGAGCGGCCGGGTGGGGCGCCCCGCGGCGCCCGGCTGAAGGCGCCGGCCGGGGCTCTCCGCCGCCGAGAGGCGAACGCTGTCGGCGATCTGCGAGGCGATGGCACCGGGCGTCGGGGGCCTTCCCGCGGCCGAAGCCGAGGTGGACGTCTCGACCCCTGTCGCCCGCTTCCTCGGCGGACTGCCACCCCGCAACCTGAGGCGCCTGCGGCTCGCTCTGCGGGGATTCGAGCTGCTCCCGTTCCCCTGGCGCTTCAGCCGCCTCGATCTCGGCGCACGCGAGGACTTCCTCGCACGGAT
>JBBRHQ010000186.1:0-5838 GCA_038222365.1 Solirubrobacterales bacterium | reverse complement strand
GCGCCGCTTCGCCCCGCCCCGGATCCGCGTGTCCGGCGGGGTCGAGTCCTCGCTGTAGGTCACCCCATCCTTCGAGCAGGGGGAGTCGATCCCGCCGATCTCGGCGATCGCCGAGAAGCGGATCACGGTGTCGTCGAGGACCGGCGCCTCGATCCCACCGGCGGCGAGCGCCCCCGCGGAGCCGTGGGCGACCGGAACCCCGCGGCAGGACGGCGAGGCGAAGAGGTAGATCATCGCTCCCGCGGGTCCCGCGCCGAGGATTCGGGGCCGGTTGTCGTTCGCCGGGGAACGGGGCGAGGTCGCTTCGAGTCGCGGTCGCGGCGGACCCTCGACGAGGCGGACCCGCTGGTTGCCGGCGTCGGCGATCAGGAACCCGCCGGCCGGGGCCGCCGCGACCCGGGTCGGCCCGCTCAGCTCTGCGTTCGTCGCCGACCCTCCGTCGCCATCGAAGCCCTCCGCCCCGGTTCCGGCGACGGTGCTGATCTCACCCTCCGGACCGACCCTGCGGATGCGGTTGTTGCCGGTGTCGGCGATCAGATAGCCGCCGTCCGGGGTCGGGCTGACCCCGCGGGGATCGTCGAGCTGTGCCCCGATCGCCGCCGAGCCGTCCCCGGAGAACCCGGGACTTCCGTCGCCGGCGATCACCGAAACCTCGCCGAAGAGGTCACGGCGGATGCGGTTGTCGCTGCCCTCGGCGATCAGCAGGCCGCCCTCCGCCGTGACCCCCACATCGCGCGGCTCGACGAACGGGGTCGGGCCGTTGAAGCCTCCCTCCGAAAGCGTCTCGATCACACCGCCGGCGTAGACCCTGCGCAACCTCGCCTCCGCGTCCTGGGCGATCAGAAACCCCCCGCCGGGAGCGGGCGAGACCCCCACCGGGTGATCGACATTGACGGTGGTCGCGAAGAGCTCGTCGCCGCTGTAGCCGGGCTCGCCGGTGCCGGCCACGGTCGAGATCGTCCCGGCCGGGCTCACCTCGCGCACCCGGTGGTTGTCGCTGTCGGCGATCAGGAACCCCCCGCCGACGAGGGCGGCGACGCCCTGCGGATGGTTGAGCTGCGCCGTGGTGGCGACGATCGCGTCGCCGTTGTAGCCGGCCTGCCCGCTGCTCAGCCCGGCGACGGTGGTGATCGTCCCCGACCCCGAGACCATCCGCACCCGGCTTCCCCCACTCTCGGGGATCAGGAATCCGCCCCCGGGCAGCGGCGAGACCGCGACCGGCCCGTCGAGCTTGGCGGCGGTGGCGGCGACCCCCTCCCCGCCGTAGCCGACCTCCCCGGTCCCGGCGACCGTGAAGATCTCCCCCGTGTCGGCGGCGGCAGACGGGGCGAGGGCCAGGAAGGCGAAAAAGGCAAGGAGCGCGGCCGGCACCGGCCTCATCGCGCCTCCTCGCTGATCAGCGCGACCGGCAGCCCAAGGCCGGCTTCGCGCCGCACCGTTGCGATTCGCCGTCCCGGCTGGACCGCGTCGCGGACCTCGCCGAGGCGCTCGCCCAGCAGCTCGGCGCAGTCGTCGATCTCCGAGACGCAGACGGTGATGCCCCAGAAGCGGGCCGCCCCGTCGGGGGCCTGCGGGCTCTCGACCACCTCGAGGATCACATCCCCCAGCCGGAAGAAGGCCTGGCGCACCGGCGGCCCCGGCTCACCTGGCTCGCGCATCCGCCGCAGCGAGAGACCGGCCCGCTGGAGCGCCGCGTTGGTCCGGTCCAGCTCCGCGGTGAAGACGACGATGTGGTCGATCCGCAGCGCCCCGTTCGGATGGGTCGCGGGAGGCGGGGGCGCCTCCGTGGCGGATTCGGTAGGCAGCCCGTCGAGGTCGTCAGGCGTCGGCGCCTCCGCAAGTGATGCGTCGCGCAGGGTCCAGCCGGCGATCCCCCCTCCCCCCGCCTCGAAGCGCAACCGCACCGAGCCCACCGCCGCCTCGGAGCCGTCGAGGGCGAAGCCACACCCTCGCCATGCCTCCGCGGGCGCGGCGAGCCGAACCGCCTCGATCGTCGGCGCCGGGCTCAGTTGAGGTCGCGCTTGAGGATCTTGCCGGTGGCATTGCGGGGAAGCTGGTCGAGGAAGACGACCTCTCGCGGTGTCTTGTAGCCGGCCAGGTTGGTCTTCACGTGGGCCTTGGCATGGTCCTCGCTCAGCTCGCCGTCGGGATGCAGGACGACGAACGCCTTCAGCCGCTGGCCGAACTCCTCGTCGGGGACTCCGATCACCGCCGCCTCGGCGACCGCCTCGTGGTCGGAGAGCAGGTCCTCGACCTCCCGGGGGAAGACGTTCTCGCCGCCGGAGACGATCATCTCGTCGTCACGGCCGTCGATGAACAGGCGCCCCTCGGAGTCGAAGTGCCCGACGTCGCCGCTGGAGAGCAGCTCGTCGATCACCTCCTTGCCGCCGCCGCCCGTGTAGCCCTCGAAGGCCATCCCGTTGCCGACGAAGATCCGCCCGACCTCCCCCTCCGGCACCTCGCGCCCGGCATCATCGAAGAGCTTCACCGTGGTCCCACGCGGCGGCCGGCCGGCCGTCCCGGGGGCGGAGCGCAGCTCCTCCGGGGTCGCGATCGTCGCGTAGGCGACCTCGGTCGAGCCGTAGAGGTTGTAGATGTTGTCGCCGAAGTGGTCCATCCACTTCAAGGCCATCTCGCCGGGCAGCGCCGAGCCCGAGACGGAGGTGATCCGCAGCGAGGAGAGGTCGTAGCGCGCCAGCGTCTCCTCGGGCAGGGCGAGGATCCGCTGGATCATCACCGGCACCGCCGCCAGCACCTCGGCGCGATGCTCCTGGACGGCCCGCAGCGTGTCCTCGGGGTCGAAGCGGCGCCGCAGGATCATCGCCGAGCCCAGCGGCAGGCCGAGCACGAAGTGGGTGAAGCCCCAGGAATGAAACAGAGGCGAAGCGATCATCATCCGCTCGCCGCTTCGATAGGGGATGCGGTCGAAGAGACCGGCGATCGCGCCGAGGCCGCTGGGGCTGCTCCGCTGCGCGCCCTTCGGCGTCCCGGTCGTGCCCGAGGTGAGGATGATGAAGCGGGCCTCCTCCTCGGGCGGCTCGATGCTCGACTCCGACCCGGAGGCGATCAGGCTCTCCAGGGTCCCGGCACCGGGCCCCTCCTCGTCATCCGACCAGGCAATCAGCCGATCGACGCCCTCGGCGCCATCGAGCAGCTCGCTGAACTCCTCGTCGTGGATCAGCAGCCGCGGGCCCTCGCGGCCGATCACGTCGGCGAGCTGGGGCCCGGAGAACATCGTGTTCAGGTAGAGCGCGCTGGTCCCGAGCTTGGCCGCCGCGATCGTCGCGTCGACGAAGCCGCGATGGTTGCGACACATGATCCCGATCCCGTCGCCGCCCCTGACGCCTCGCTCGGCGAGGGAGTGGGCGAGCGCGTTGGAGCGGCGGTCCAGCTGCTCGAAGGTGAGCGCACCGCGCTCGTCGATCAGCGCGGTCTCCCCCGGGTGGTGGATCGCGGCGGAGATCGCGCCCGCGGCGGGCGAGGCGCCATGCTGGGCGAGCACCAACGCCATCCGCGCCAGCTTGTCGGGCCGGATCGGGCGCAACACCCCCGCTTCGGTCAGCACCTTGACCCCGAAGGCGCCGTCGGCGACCCAGTTCCAGGGGTTGGGAACGCGGGAGCTGAGGCCGCCTGGAGCCACGATCGAAGCCTACATCCGCTCAGTCGTCCTCGACCTCCGCCACCGCCAGGCAGGCGATCCCCTCGCCGCGGCCGATCCACCCCATGCCCTCGTTGCTCGTCGCCTTGACGTTGACCCGGGCCGAGGTCGCCTCGCCGATCAGCCGCTCGATCTCCGCCCGGTGGGGGCCGATCCGCGGCGTTTCGCAGACGACGGTCGCGTCGATGTTGACCACCCGGCCCGAGACCCGCCCGATCACGGCGCGAAGCAGGTCGAGCGAGTCGGCCCCCTCCCAGGTCGGGTCGTCGTCGGGGAAGAGCGTGCCGATGTCGCCCTCGCCTGCGGCGCCGAGAACGGCGTCGATCACCGCGTGCAGGAGAACGTCGGCGTCGGAATGCCCGGCGAGCCCGCGGGGGTGGTCGATCTCGACCCCCCCGATCAGCAGCCGGCGCCCGTCCTCGAAGCGGTGAGAGTCATAGCCGACCCCGACCGGGCTCACCTGGCCGCCTCCACGCTGGCCGGGCCGAGCGGCTCGGTCCGGCGCGAGCGGCCCTCGAAGACCGAGATCTCCTCGACCCCAAGGTCGTCGAGGAAGGCGAGGGCCCTCTCGTAGCCGAAGCCGACCTCCTCCGGGGTGTGGGCATCGGAGGAGAGCGCGAAGACCGCGCCCGCCTCGACGCACATCTCGGCGAAGGCCGGCGCCGGGTAGATCTCGGCGACCGGCTTGCGCAGGCCCGCGGTCGAGACCTCGACCGCGATCCCGCTCTCGGCGATCGCCTCGACCGCCGGCTCGTAGTAGAAGCGCGGGTCCCGCTGCGGCTGCGGCCGTGCCGCCCCCCAGTACTTGACCAGGTCGGGATGGGCGAGGATGTCGAAGAGGCCGCTGCGGGCGCTCTCGGCGATCGCCTCGAAGTAGCGACGCCAGACCTCGTCGGGGTCTCCGCGAGCCTCCCAGACACTGAACTCCTCGGTGTCGAGCGCGTGCTCCCCGAGGAAGTGGACCGAGCCGACCACGTAGTCGAAAGGATGGGACTCGAGCAGCGAGGCGGTGCGGTCTTCCGCCCCGGGGACGAAGTCGCACTCGATACCCAACCTCAGCGGCGAGCCGGCGACGAACTCGCAGTAGGCGCCGAGGTCGTCTCTCGCCCAGTGCTGCCACCAGGGGTGGCTGGACCAGATATCGAGCGCCGCGGTGAAGCGGTGGATGTGCTCGGAGCAGCCGAGCTCGGCGATCCCGACGGCGTCGGCCGCCTCGAGATAGCGATCGACGTTGGTCTCGGTGAAGTAGCGCTCCGGCGGGGTGTCGTCATCGTCCGGGCGCAGGTGCAGGTGGTAGTCGGTGAGCACGCCCGCGAGCCTACCGACGGTCCTCCGGCGTGGATACCCTGGACCGCCCATGGTCCACCTACGGATCATCGCGCCCAGCCACGACTGCGATCTCGTGATCGAGCTGCTGTAGGCGGCCCCCTCGGTCACCAACCTGGTCTTCCTGCCGCGGGCTGCTCAGAAGCCGGAGGGCGACGTCATTCTCTGCGACGTCGCCCGCGAGGACGCCAGCGTGATCATCAGCGACCTGCGTGAGTTCGACATCCCGCAGCACGGCTCGATCTCACTCGAGGAGATCGACAGTCAGATCTCGGTCGCCGCCGACCAGGCCGAGCGGGCCGCCCACGGCCTCGCAGGGGATGCTGTCGTCTGGGAGGAGGTCGAGGCCCGGACCTACGAGAACGTCGAGCTGAACGCGAACTTCCTCGGCTTCATGATCCTTGCCTGCCTGATCGCCAGCATCGGGATCCTCCTCGACAGCCCGATCCTGATCATCGGCGCGATGGTCGTCGGCCCGGAGTTCGGCCCGCTGGCCGGCTTCTGCGTGGCGATCGTCCAGCGCCGCCGCGAGCTGGCCTTGCGCTCTCTGACGGCTCTGGCGATCGGCTTCCCGGTCGGGATCACCGCCGCTTTCCTGTTCACCCTGATCGCCAAGTCCACCGGGCTCACCGCTGACACCCTGACCACGCTGAATCGCCCCTTGACGGAATTCATATCCCATCCCGACGGGCTCACCTTCGTCATCGCCTTCATCGCCGGGATCGCCGGGATGCTCTCGCTGACCTCGACCAAGTCGGGGGCGCTGATCGGCGTGCTGATCTCGGTGACGACGATCCCCGCCGCCGCCAACATCGGCGTCGCGGCGGCATACGCCAACTGGGGCGAGTGGCGCG
>JBBRHQ010000185.1:0-5850 GCA_038222365.1 Solirubrobacterales bacterium | reverse complement strand
CATCGAGGCCTGGAACCGAAAGTACGACGGCTGGGCGCCGGGCCGGGCGGGCATGCGGTTATCCGATCAGTTGAAGGTCGTCCCGTTCTTCGGGTTGGACTTCCATTCGCGCCGGCAGTTCCATCCGCTGGGAATGCTGGTCGATGTCGATGGAGTCGAAACGGCCGCCTCGATCGTCGAGGGACTGCTCGCCCGCCGCTGCCGCCCCTTCGCCTTCGGAATCGACGGGAGGCGGTTGATGCACGGACCGGGTTACTCCTTGGCTCGATCAGCGGAAGCCTCGCGTCGAGCCCTCCGCCCAGCGGTGCGTCGCTGGCGAGGGTTCCGCGGCCGTCGATCGGGCTGAGGCTGCGCTGCGACGCGCCCTCAACGGCCGGGCCCGTGCAGGTGGAGCTTCAGCACCTGCAGCCGGGCCCAGGGAAATCTGGCCAGCAGCTCGTCCGGATAGCGGTCGCCGAAGATCCGCCGGTAGGGGTTCGTCCCCGTTGGCGTCGGGTCCTCGGCGTAGAGGGCGACGACTCCGGCCCGATCTCGAACCACGAACCCGTAGCGCTGGGCCGCCTCCGCGATCATCCTGGTGATCGGCGCCAACCGAAGCCGGTCGAGGTCGAGCCGAGGGTCGAGCCTCAGCCGTGCACCTTCCGGGAGCACGTTTCGTCCCGATGCGTTGCCGTCGCCGTGGGTCGCGGGCGATGCCCAGACACTCCGGCGGGCGTCGGGTAAGGCGATCGCTAGGGCGTGGTCGATCCGTCCTCGCTCCAGCTCCCGGATCCGGATCAGGCCTCCGAGCAGCGGTAGGCCGGTGGCGGTGGCGCCCCACCACGGCCGCGCTCCGGGCCACGAGCCCCGCTCATACCGGCCGGGGTCGCTCGACAGATCGCGAATCGCGCCCGCGGCGCCGGCGTGCCAGCGCCCGCCCTGCCTCCGCATCCTCCAGAACTCCCACATCCTGTCCGTGCCCGGTTGCCAGATGACCATGTGGCGATCGCTGCCCGCCGCCGGCCGCGCACCCGGGGGTATCGGCACGGAGCTGATTGCCCTCTGCAGGCCAGGGAGATGACGGTCCAGAGTGACGCGCACCATCGGTTGGCCGGCTCTGACCGTGTAGACCGGGGTGCTGTACTGGCGGGTGTTGAGCCAGGGGCCGAGGTGGTGAGTGAGCTCGCGCTGCACCTCGCCCGTCAGCGCTTCGACCATCTGATCGGAGCGTGGATCGATCGCCGCGCCGGTCCTCACGGGGGCGTTCCAAACGCTCTGCGGTGCAAACGGTCGGGCCTGCGAGGCAGCGGGTTGGCGATCCGGCGGAGCGGGGCTCTGCCGCGCTCCGCAACCGCTGAGAATGAGGCCCGAGACAACCGCAACGGCGGTCGTCGCGCGCTCAAAGCTCAAGCTCGCCTGTCTAGCCCGATCCCCGCAGATCGAGCTTCAGAACCTGCAGGGAGCGCCACGGGAACTTCGCAAGCAGCTGGTCGGGGAACTGGTTGCCGAAGATCTTCGGGTAGGGATTGCCCCCGGTCGAAAGGGGATCCTGGCCGTAGAAGGCGACCACACCGGCGCGGTCGCGGATCACGATCCCGTAGCGCTGCGCCGCCTCGGCCATCATCCGGGTCATCGGGGGCAGGCTGAGCTTCTTCAGGTTGAGAGTCGGGTCGAGCCTCAACCGGGCCCCCTCGGGAATCGAGTTGGGATCCCTGGTGTCGCCGTCGCCACGGGTCGCCGGCCAAGCCCAGACACCTGCGCGCGCGTGGGGGATCGCCATTGCCAGTGCATGAGCGATTCGTCCTCTCTGCAGCTCCGCGACGGTCATCAAGCCCCCTAGGAACGGCAGGCCGGTAGCCGTCGCTCCCCACCAGGGCTGGGCGCCGGCCCAGGAATCGGGCGTGTAGTAGCCCGGGTTGGTCGAGACGCCGTGCATCGCCCCGGCAGCCCCCGCGTGCCAACCGTCGAGGCGCATCTCCATCCGCCAGAACTCCCACATCGTGTCGGTGGCGGGCTGCCAGATGATCATGTGCTTGTCGGTGCCGGCGGCCGGCTTGGCCCCGGCGGGGATCGGGACGGCCTCGATCGCCTTCTGCAGGTAGCCCCCGTTCCCGTCGAGCGTCACCCTGAGGTTCGGCTGGCTGGGGCCGACGATGTAGAGCGGCGCGCTGTATTCCCGTGTGTTGATCCCCGGCCCGTAGTGGCGGACGAGCTCGGAGTTCACCTCTGCCACCAGCCCGTTGACCATCGCTCCCGAGTTGGGATCGGTGCGAGCAGAGCTGCCGAGTGGCGCGTTCCAGAAGCTCTGCGGCGAGAAGGCGCTTCCCCCGGCGGCCTGGGAGGGAGCTGCGAAAAGGGCTGAGCCTGCCGTCGCGAGCACCAGTAGCGAGCCGATCAACGCCATCCAACGACCCCTGTTCGGGTGGATGTGGACAGCGCCCGCGAACGGCTGGTCTCCTCTGGGCATCGCGCTTTGTATCGACGGCTGGGGCGCCGACGCTCGACCATCTCAACGTATGTCCGAGGCAGCCGTGAATCGCCCCCATCGAGGACAGAGTGCTCGCTAAGGTGCTCCACTCGCAGGAGTCGGAAAGGGCAAAACTTGAATTGGAAGAAGCTCCTTTTTGCAGCAGTCTGCATGCTCGGATTGCTGGCGGGATCCGTGGCGCAGGGGTCCAGTGGGACCAAGCCACACCACAAGCATCACCACAGGCATCACCACCATGCGCGCCTGCCGGCGAAGTTCTTCGGGATCAACCCGAACCCGGGTCTCCCGTCAGCTGCCGCCTTCGCCAGGATGCGAGCCGGGGGGATTCGCAGCTTCCGGACGCCGGTCTACTGGCGCGGGATCAACCGGGCCCCGGGAGTGTTCAGCTGGACCTCCCTCGATCTGACGATCCGGCGCGCCGTCATGGCCGGCGTCGACGTTCTTCCGTTCGTCTACTCCACTCCCTATTACGTCAACAACAAGGATGAGCGCACGATGCCGGTCGGCTCGGCCTCCCAGGAAAAGGCCTGGACCGATTTTCTCCGTGTACTGATCGGCCGCTACGGGCCACACGGCACGTTCTGGGCGCTCAACCCGACCGTCCGCTACGCACCGATTCGCTACTGGCAGCTGTGGAACGAGATGAACCTCGACTCGTTCACCAAGCCGATCTCACCGGCCGGTTACGGACGGCTGCTGAAGATCTCCCGCGCCACGATGAAGAAGGCCGACCCGGGCTCGAAGATAGTCATCGGCGGCCTCTTCGGTGAGCCCTACCAGCCGAAGCTCCACGGGGACATGAACGACATCACCTTCATGAAGCGGCTCTATCGGGTCAAGGGGGTGAAGTCGAGCTTCGACGCCTACGCGCTGCACCCCTACGGGGCCACGGTGAGCGTGATGAAGAGACAGATCATCAACACTCGCGCGCTGATGAAGAGGTCGGGGGATGCAACGACACCTCTGTGGATCGACGAGTTCGGGTGGGGTTCGGGGCATGACAGGTCCCTGCCCTCCTCGAGGGGTCCGCAGGGCCAAAAGAAGCAGCTCACGCTCGCCTATCGGTTGCTGAAAAAGAACCGGGCGCGGTGGAGGATCGGCCGTACCTACTGGTTCTCCTGGGATGACGATCCGACCACGTCGTGCGCAATCTGCAAGGGATCGGGCCTGTTCACCTATGCCGGCAAGCCGAAACCTGCCTGGTATGCCTTCGTGAAGCAGACCGGCGGAAGGAGATAGCGCCGTCCCCGTAAAGCTTGCACCCGTCAACGATGCTCCGCACCGGATGATCGACGACGTGACATTCGGAGACGAGGTCGTCGTACGGCCGTTTACCAACCTCTACGGATGTCGGATCGGCCCGAGGACCCAGGTCGGGACGTTCGTGGAGGTCCAGCGCGGGGCGGTGATCGGTTCCGATTGCAAGATCGAGAGCCACGCCTTCGTCTGCGAGGGGGTGACGATCAGCGATCAGGTTTTCATCGGACACGGCGTCGTCTTCGTCAACGACAGGGCTCCCCGGGCGACCAACGGGGACGGTGCTCTGAAGGATGGGAGAGATTGGGAGTTGCTGAGGACCACGGTCGAGCGAGGGGCATCGGTCGGCTCGGCGGCGGTGATCCTGGGCGGAGTCCGGATCGGAGAAGGGGCGATGGTGGGCGCCGGTTCGGTCGTCACCCGTGACGTGGCGGCTGGGGCGACCGCAGCCGGCAACCCGGCCCGCGAGGTCGGGTAGATCCCCAGGCTTTCGCGCAGATGACCGCGGTTGCCGAGCAGCGGATTCTCTTTGCGGGCCTGAGCCGGCAGCACGCCGCGATCGCCGAGGACCTGCGTCGCACGCTGGAGCGGGTGATCGATCGCAGTTCCTTCATCCTCGGCGAGGAGGTCGTGGCGTTCGAAGCCGAGTTCGCCGAATACGTCGGTGCTCGCCACTGCATCGGCACCTCATCGGGTACCTCGGCCCTGACGATCGCCTTGCTCTCAGCCGGGATCGGAGCCGGCGATGAGGTGATCGTCCCCGCGATGACCTTCGTGGCCTCGGCGCTGGCGGTGATCCACGCCGGCGCGACCCCGGTCCTCTGCGACGTGGGGGAGGGCGATGGCCTGATCGAGCTCGACTCCGCCGCGAGTCGGGTGACCGAGAGGACGGCCGCGATCATGCCGGTGCATCTCTACGGCCAGCTCTGCGACATGGGGGCGGTCGGCGAGTTCGCGGAGCGACACGGGCTGGCGGTGATCGAAGATGCCGCCCAAGCCCACGGCGCCGGCTCCTCCGGTGCGCGCGCAGGCTCCTTCGGGCTCGCCGCCGCCTTCAGCTTCTATCCGAGCAAGAACCTGGGCGCACTCGGTGACGGAGGGGCGATCTGCACCGATGATCCCCAGCTGGCGGAGCGCGCCAACCGCCTCCGGGATCTGGGACGCGGCGGAGACGGCATCCACGTTGAGCCCGGCTTCAACGAGCGGCTCGACGGCATCCAGGCCGCGGTCCTGCGGCTCAAGCTGGGTGATCTCGACCGGGCAAACGGCGCCCGGCGACGGCTTGCCACCCGCTACCGGTCCCAGCTGCCGTCGTGGCTGCACCCTCTCGAGGATCTCGAAGGCTCCTCCGCCAATCACCTCTTCCCGGTTCGTTGCAGCGACCGCGACGCCCTGAAGAACCGTCTCAGCGCAGCGGGAATTCAAACGGGCATCCACTACTCGCCCGCACTCGACGGCCATCCAGCGCTGGCCGGAGCCCTGACCGGGGAACCGTTCCCGGCCGCGAAGACCTGGGCCGATGAAGAGCTCTCCCTGCCGATCTTCCCGGAGATGAGAGATGACGAGCTCGAGCGGGTGGTGGAGATCGCGGCCTCCTCGCAATGATCCCGGCGCCGGAAGCCGCCGCGGCGTAGGATGGTCAGCCCGCTCACGGGTCAACTGAGAGGATTGTCAAGCATGCAAAAAGGAATCTTCTATGTTGGCATCTGGCTCGTCGCGCTGTGCGCCTGCGCCTTGATTGCGGCCGGATGCGGTGGGGGCGGAAACGACACCACAGCAGCATCCGGGTCCACCGGGTCAAGTGCGACGCAAAGGGTCGATGCGGCTGTCAAGTCATGCAATCAAAAGGCTCAGCAACTCGGCGGTAGCGCCAGCACCACTCTGTCGGGCGCCTGCAAGCTGGTCGGAGCCTCGGCCGACGAGGCGTTGAAGAGCGGAAGCGCGAACGCAAAGCAGGCGCTCTCGCAGGCTACGAGCTCCTGCCGCGCTGCGGTCGCGCAGATCCCGTCGGGCCAGGCTCAGGATGCCCTCTCGAAGCTCTGCGACGCGATAGCCGCCGCTCAGTAGAAGCTGTGGAGGTAAGCGGCATGGACCCCGCCGGGCAAGCCCGGCGGGGTCCACTCGGC
>JBBRHQ010000184.1:0-5857 GCA_038222365.1 Solirubrobacterales bacterium | reverse complement strand
GCCCGGCCCCGACGCCGATCACCACGATCCTCCCACCGGTTGCCAGCGCCTCCAGGTTGGCTGGCATGTTCGGGGCGCCGACCAGCTCGAGGATGACGTCGAAGGGGCCCGCCTCGGCGAAGTCCTCGGGGTCGAGGACGTCTTCCGCCCCGAGCGCCTCGACCCCGGCCCGCAGCTCGGGATCGCGGACGGTGGCGTTGACCCGTGCTCCCGCGGCGGCGCTCAGCTGGACGGCGGCGGTTCCGACCCCGCCCGCGCCGCCGTGAATCAGCACTCGGTCCCCCGCACCCAGCCCCGCCTGAGTGAAGAGGGCGTCGTGCGCGGTGGTGAACACCTCGGGAAGCCCGCCGGCCGCTTCCCAGTCGAGGCCGTCGGGGACCCGCACCGCAACCCGCTCGTGGACCACCGCCATCTCGGCCTGGCCACCGCCGCCGACGATCGCCATGACGCGGTCGCCGACCGCGAAGCGCTCCGACTCCTCGCCGGTCGCGAGGACCTCGCCAGCGAGCTCCAGCCCGGGTATGTCCGGCGGCGAGCCGGGTGGCGCCGGGTAGTGCCCTGCCCGCTGCAGAAGGTCGGCGCCGTTGACCCCGGCGGCACGGACCCGAATCAGCACCTCGCCGGCTCCGGCTGCCGGATCCGGGTGCTCGCCGACCGCTACCGAGCCGTCGCCTGTCGTCGCGGCGCGCATGGCGCCCGACTCTAGCGGCGCGCAGAAATGTGCGAGCAGGGCGTAGCCTGGGTAGGCGATTTGGACATCAGCGGGAGCGACGTGACCCGCATGAGGAGAGGAGCGATATGAGCAAGTACGCAGTCGTCAACCCGGCGAGTGGCGAGACGGTCAAGGAGTATCCCGAGATCTCAGACGAGGAACTCTCCGCAGCGATCTCGGCGGCGGATGACGCCCACCGGAACTGGTCGCTGAAGACCACGGTTGCCGAGCGGGCCTCGTTGGTCGGACGGGTGGCCGAGCTTCACTCCGAGCGGCGGGAGGCTCTGGCAGAGATCGCCGTGCGGGAGATGGGCAAGCCGATGGAGCAGGCCCTCGGCGAGGTGGACTTCTGCGCCGACATCTACGGCTATTACGCCGAAAACGGCGAGGACTTCCTCAAGGACGAGTCGATCTCGCTGCTGGCCGGCGATGGGACGGCCCTGATCCGGCGGACAGCGGTCGGCCCGCTGCTGGGAATCATGCCTTGGAACTTTCCCTACTACCAGGTGGCACGCTTCGCCGGGCCGAACCTCGTCGTCGGCAACACGATCCTGCTGAAGCCGGCGCACCAGTGCCCCGAGTCGGCGGAGGCGATGCAGGAGATGTTCAGGGAGGCCGGTCTTCCCGACGGCGCCTACCAGACCATCCTCGCCACCAACGATCAGATCGAAACGGTGATCGCCGATCCGCGCATCCGCGGTGTCTCGCTGACCGGTTCCGAGCGGGCCGGAGCCGCGGTGGCCGAGATCGCCGGGCGGAACCTGAAGAAGGTCGTCCTCGAGCTCGGCGGATCCGATCCGTTCATCCTCCTCGGAGCCGACGACCTCGACGGGGCTGTCGAGGCCGCGGTCGCCGGCCGTTTGGACAACACCGGCCAGTCCTGCAATGCGGCGAAGCGTTTCATCGTCGCAGACGAGATCTACGACGATTTCCTGGAGAAGTTCAAGGCGGCGATGAGTGCCGCCGAGCCCGGCGATCCAACATCCGAGGAGGCGGCGATGGGGCCGCTCTCCTCAGAGAACGCTGCGGAGACCCTCCAGGATCAGCTCGATCGAGCGGTTGCCCAGGGGGCCGAGATAGTCGCGGGTGGAGATCGCAACGGCAATTTCTTCTCCAGCACCGTGCTGGTCGGGATAGGTCCGGACAACGACGCCTACCGCGAGGAGTTCTTCGGGCCGGTTGCGAGCGTGTACCGGGCCGGCTCCGAGGAGGAGGCGATCGAGGTGGCGAACGACACGCCGTTCGGGCTCGGCTCTTACGTCTTCTCCGACGATCCCGAGCAGGCTCTGCGAGTGGCGGACAGCCTCGACACGGGAATGGTCTACGTCAACGGGGTGGGCGCCGACGGAGCCGAGCTGCCCTTCGGCGGGGTGAAGCGCTCAGGCTTCGGAAGGGAGCTGGGCCGCTACGGCATCGAGGAGTTCGTCAACAAGAAGCTGATCCGCGTTATGATGCCGCCGCGCCGGTTGGACCGCGCGCCGGCGCGCCGCCGGCGCGCTCCTACCCGGTTCAGCGCAGCCCGGCCGCCAGACAGTCGGCCAACCCGCGGACCGCCTCGCCGGTCGGGTCGAGCTCGGGGTTGAGGATGGTCACTTCGACGCCGGTCAGCCGGCCGGTCGCAACCGCCGCATGCAGGACCTTCTCGAGCTCTCCCCAGTCCAGGCCGCCAGGCAGTCTGTAATCGACGGCCGGCACAATGGCGTCGTCGAGGACGTCTGCGTCGACGTGCAGCCAGAAGCCGTCAAGTTCGGGCCGCGCCACCACTTCGAGCGCCTCGTCGACGATTGCGCCGATGCCGCGCCGGCGAACCGCGGGCAGGTCGAGGACGCGGATCGCGCTGGGGAGCGGCGGGCTGCCGTCCTCGCGCTGCCCATCGTGGTCGCGGAAGCCGACGACCGCGACGTGCTCGTCGCGCACCAGCGGCCCGCCTCCGTCCAGGTCTGCAAGCAGTCCGGGACCGCGCCCGGTGGCCAGGGCGAGGTCCATCGACGCGGCCTCGCCGGTCAACTCGCTCGCCGGGTCGTAGAAGTCGGCGTGGCCGTCGACGAACAGCAGCCCGTGGTGGCCTCGACCACGCAGGGCGAGCAGGCTGCCGAGCAAGATCGAGCAGTCGCCGCCGAGGACGAGCGGTGTCTCACCCTCCTCGAGGACATCGCGGACGGCCGCGCCCAGCGCCGGGGAGTATTCGGCGATAGCCGCTGCGTGCAGGACACCGGTGGCCGAATCGACCCTCCGCCCGCCGTCGTCGGGCGGCTCGACCCGGCCCGCGCGTCGCGCAACTCCCAATCCCGCCGCCAACCCAGCGTCCAGCATCGCTGTGGGAAGCCGACGGACGCCGTTCGCGCAAAGCCCCAACGACGACGGCGCCTCGACGATCGCCCACCTCATGGCCGCACTGCTTCAGCCCGACGCGTACTCGAAGGTCGCCTCGTAGCCGCAGCGATCGTTCAGCTCGAAGCTCAGGGGCCCCTGGTCCTGGACTCTGATCTCCTCAGCCACGAGCTCGCGGCCGGTGCGGTGATGTCCGGGAATAACGCAGCTCACCGCCGCCTGCTCCTCGAACGGCCCGCTGATCCTCACCGAGACCGCGGCGCCCGCTTTGAACCAGCCGCGGCCAGGCGTGTGGTCGACTTCGATCGCCACCCGTTCCACGGCGACCAGGTCGCTGCTCTTCCAGGCCCAGGGGAATTGCCGCTGTGGAGTCCCGCCCAGCTCGCCCTTCCAGATCTGCTCCAGGGCCTCTCGCTGGCGGTCCTCCGCGCGCTTTTCCAAGAACAGGATCCAGGTCCAGGGAGAGCCCTCCTCATCGTCGTGATAGCGCGATGCGATGACGATTCGGAGTCCGGACAGATCGACGCTTCCGGCCTTGCCCCGCTCAACTCGCCAGGAGAGGGCTCCCAGACATTCCCGGTACGTCGAGCGGCCGCCCTGGGCGCCGTCGATCCTTCTGCAGGGACAGATTGGGAGGCAGTTGCAGGCTTCCAGATAGGTCCCGGCAAGGTGCCAGGGCAGAAATTCGCTCACCGCGTCACCGTAATCAATCCCCGGGAAGCGGGGCAGCAATCTTCTTGACAGGCGCCGCCGCGGGATGGAGAATCGCCGCAAGGATGGAGTCCGCACGGCTGTCCCTCAGGGCGCCTCTCGAGCGTGGCCGACTCGGTTTGATCGGCCTTCTCCTGGGCCTCGCCTTGCTGGCTTGGCTTATCACCGATACGCGGATGCAGGGGATGGACGCTGGTCCGGGCACCGACCTCGGCGGGCTGGGCTTCTATCTCAGCGCGTGGGTGGTGATGATGGCCGCGATGATGTTCCCCTCGATCGTCCCGATGGTGACCGTCTACGCGGGACTCCAGAACCGAAGACGCGAGGTGGGAAAGAGTGCTCCGTCAGGAGCGGTGGCCTTTTTCGTCAGCGGCTATCTGCTCGTCTGGACGGCTGCGGGGCTGATCGCCTTCGGCCTCTTCGAGCTCGGCCAAGCTGCGTCGAGCGACGTGCTCTCCTGGGACCGCGGTGGCCCTTACCTGGCCGGTGGGGTGATCCTCGTGGCGGCCGTCTACCAGCTGATGCCGCTCAAGGACGCGTGCCTGGCGAGATGTCGCGACCCGCTCGGCTTTGTGATCGGGAACTGGCGTGATGGCCGCATCGGTGCTCTGCGATTGGGGACCTTGCATGGCGCCTGGTGCGTCGGTTGCTGTTGGGCGCTGATGGCGGTCCTCTTCGCGTTGGGTGTGATGAGTGTCGGCTGGATGATTTTGGTTGCGGCGTTGATTGCGATCGAGAAGCTGCTGCCATGGAAGGCGGTGGCCAACCATGGGATAGCCGTGTTCCTGGTGTTCCTTGGGCTCGCGGTGGCCTTTGCGCCGCGCGACATTCCCGGTTTGGTAGCGCCCAACTCTCCGGCGGCGATGCGTGCAATGGATTCGATGGGACACCAACCGGGGCCGAAGGGACAGCAACCGGGGTCGATGGGGACGAAGAAAAATATGGAGCGCTGAACCCCGTGCCGGTCGCCGCCGCGATCGGCGAGCATGCCTCCATGGTGCCCGAGTCGTGCATGCGTTGGATGACCGAGCAGATCGGTCGCGGCAGCCGGATAGTCTCGGTGCGTCAACTTCGCCTCGGTGGTTGGCACGTCAATCACGCCGTCGACATCATCGATAGCGACGGCGAAGCCCACCAACTCGTTCTGCGGCGCTGGGCCCGCCCCGGCTGGGAGCGGGATGATCCCGACTACACCGCCGAACGAGAGGCGCGGGTCCTTGGGCTTCTTTGCCCGACGGCGGTTCCCGCGCCAGCCGTGATCGCTACGGACGCCGAGGGCGTCAGATGCGACGTTCCGGCGTTGCTGCTCAGCCGCCTGCCGGGCCGACCGCCACCGGTGGATATCGACATCGACGGCTTCTGCCGCCAGCTCGCCGAGGTCCTTTGTCAGATCCATGCTCTCGACGTCCCGGCCGAGGCCGGCCTTCAGCCTTATCGCCTCTACTACGATCGCGAAAGGGCCAGGCCTGCTCGGTGGATGCCGGCTACGGGGGTGTGGACCGCGGCGACCGCCATCGTCCGGGATCCACCACCGCCGACGAACCCGACCATGATTCACCGCGATTTTCACCCGGAGAACACACTCTGGTCGGGAGGTCTACTCAGCGGGGTGGTCGATTGGACGCAGGCATCGAGGGGGCCACCAGGGCTCGATGTCGGCCATATGCGCTGGAACCTCGTCGTCGACCATGGCCCAGCCACCGCCGATCGATTCCTCGCCAGCTACCGCCAGATCAGTGGCCGAAACCTCGAGCGGCAGCACTACTGGGACCTCGTCAGCCTGTTCGACCTACCGCTCGACGGCGAGGAGCCGGGCGACATCGAGCCTCCGGACCTGCGGCGCTTCGAGGACTATGCGAAAGGGCTGCTGACCTCACAGGATTAGCTCTCATGGCGCTCAGGATGGAGAGAAGTGCTCCAGCAGGCGGGCGGCGTAGTAGTCCTCCCACTTCTCATCGGGGCGCTCGTCCCGTAGTCCCGGTCCAGCCTTACGAGCATGTAAACGAGCTCGCTGGGGACCCGCGTAACGCCCCATGTGGTGCGTTTCGCCGGCCTCGTGGAGTAAATCGGCGATCTTTGCGACTTTCTCGTCCAAGTCTACAC
>JBBRHQ010000183.1:0-5929 GCA_038222365.1 Solirubrobacterales bacterium | reverse complement strand
CCCGAGCACACGTCCGGCGGGCAGAGTTCGGTCTGCGACTCCGAGATGTTCAGTCGATAGGAGGAGGAGTCGAACAGGGTGAAGAGATTGCGGGGATGGTCGGTGTAGGAGGCGACGCCGTTCGGCTTCGGAAAGTCCCCGGTGAGGATCGCCGGCACCGCCTGCTCGGTGGTATCAGCAACGGTGAGGGCGTTGCGGAACCAGTCGGATCGCTTCGACAAGTCGGCGAAGTTGGGAAAGCGCTTGGCATCGACTTGCTCCTGATCGTTCAGCAGCGCCGTCATCGGAAACTCGTCGAAGATCAGCAGCACCACGGGCGTCTTCGAGTCGATCTGAGCCTTGGGCACGTCGGTGCCCTTGGGAGAAGTGAAGCTCGAGATCGGATCCGTGAATAAGAAGAGACCGGCTAGGACCGGGGCGGCGAAGGCAAGAATCCGCAGCAGCTGCCGCACCCCTTCGAAGCGCAGGTAGAGGATCGCCGCGGCGATCAGTGCCGCGGCCGGTATCAGCACGCGCAAGAGACTGCTCTGCACGTCGCCGTTGGTCAGCAGCTGCCAGACGAACAGCGCCACTAGCAGCCCGATCCAGGCGAGGTGGACCAGGCCTCGCAGAGGGCGGGACGCCAACCCGACCAGCAGCTCGATGGCGAGCATCGCAGCCGGGGGGAGCAAGATCAGCAGGGCGGCGAACAGCTCCAGATCGCTCCCGCCTACCTGGGCCGCGGGAAAGGCGTAGGTGCTGCGCTCCAGGGCGTCGAAGATCGGTTGGGCGACGACTATCGCCGAGAGCCCGAGCAGCTCGGCGCCGGCGAGCGCTATGCTCCGGCGCCCTGGCGCGGCTTCGTAGACGCCCGTTCCGGCACCGCGAAGCCACGCGAAGGCTCTCCTTCCCTGGCTCGCCACGAGCGCAGCATAGCTCCGGCCGCAGGTCGGGGGCAAGGCTAGGGAGCGAAGAACTGCAGGCGGTTCTCTCCGGGGCGAAAGGCTGAGGGGGGGACCAGGACCGTGAACCTGGTGCCGCCCTCGACCGTCTGGCCCACTGCGACGATGCGGCCGTCCAGCTCGGCGGTCAACGGCTGCCCATCCCCCACGCCGGGAGTGAGGATGCTGCCGTAGAGGAGCGACGGGTAGTGGCCCGTTGCGGGGTCTGCTCTCGTGCCGCCGGGGCTCTCAACCGATACCTCGATCGGGTCAGCCGCACGCAGCTGCCCGCGCAACTCGGCGCGGGAGGAGCCCAACGTGTAGATATCGCCTCTGCCGAGCAGCCGGTTGCGGCGGGCGACGGCGGAGGCAAAGCTCCGCTCGATCGTCGCCCGGGGAATGTGGGCAACGTCTTTGCCGTGCCTCACGTAGGTGTTCAGCCCGGCTCGCGACGGCGGTCCCAGCAGCGAGCGACCGTCCACGCGCCAGGGAATGCGGATGCCAAGCACGTCGGCGATCGTCGGCAGCAGGTCGATCGTTCGCACCGGGCGCGAGATCGTCCTGCCGCGGCGCTGGCCCGGCAGCTTCACGAACAGCGGCACCCGCAGGATCCAGCCGGCGTTCGCGGTGCTCAGCAAGCGCCTCGACTGGCCGGGGATGAAGGCCGCTCCGTGATCGGCGACCACGGCGACCATCGCCCCGCCATAGAGGCCCAGGCGGCGAAGCCTCTGGAGGAGTGTGCCGAGGACGCGATCTGTGTAGGAGAGCTGCAGGGTCATCCTCTGTAGCCCCTGGATCGAATAGCCAGGGGAGCGCGACCACCGCTCGACCGAAAGCCCCAGCGGGAGGAGGCCCGTCGGGTAGGTGCGCCCGGACGGCGTGTAGCGCCAGGGATCGTGGGGCAGCACGACGTGAATCGCGTTCAGCGAGCCTCCCGGCGGCGCCTTGATCGAGTCCAGGAATCGCCTGACCTGGGGGTCGGGCGCGTTGTCGAGCGGGTAGCGGCGATTCAACTCGCGAGCCGCGCCGTCGGCCAGCCCGAACGGAAACGATTCGTTGGCGGTCGAGAGGCCCGTGCCCAGTGCCGGCCACAACCTGTCGGTGAGCGCGGAGTGGGTCGTGCAGATCTGCGGTGGGCAGAGATAGGTACCGGACTCGGAGATCTCGCTGGGAAGCGAGGAGCCGAGCAGCGTGAAGAGGTTCTCGGGATGGTCCGTGTAGATCGCCACCCCGTCGGGGTCCGGGAGGTCGCCGGAGAGGATCGCCGGCACCGCCTGCTCGGTCGAGTCGGCGACGGTGACCGCGTTCCGGAACCAATCGGATTGCCGCTGCAGTGCGGCGAAGTGCGGGAAGCGCCGGGCGTCGATCTTCGCTTCGGAGTCCAGCAATCCGGCCAGGGGGAGCTCGTCGAGGACGATCAGCACTACGGGCGTCCTCGAGCCGACCTCGGGCTTCGGGATCCGGGGGCTCGCCGCGAACGTGAAGTTGACGATCGGGGCGGTGAAGAGGAAGAGCCCGGCGAGGACCGGGGCGGCCAGCCCGAGGATGCGGCAGAGGCTGCGGGCCGCCTCGAAGCGCAGATAGAGGACGACGGAGCCGGCCAGCCCCAGCATCGGGATCACGATCCGGGCGAGGGCGCTGCCGGCTCCCTCGAGGGCGACGGCCTGCCAGCAGATCAGAGCGACGAGCAACCCGATCCAGGCGAGGTGGACCCATCCGCGCGCGGCCCGCGACAACAGCCCGGCGGTCAGCTCGACCGCGATCAGCAGCGCCGGGGGACCCAGGATCAGCAGGACGGCGAGGATGAGGAAGTCGTAGCCGTCGATCTTCAGTGTGGGGAAGGCATAGGTGCTCCGCTCCAGGCCGTCGAAGATCGGCTGAGCGATGGCAAGCGCGGTGAGCCCGAGCAGCTCCGCCGCCGCGAATCCGGTGCCCTCCCAGCCGACCATTCGGTCGCCGGTTCGCCTTCCCCCCGCGGCCAGCCAAGAGGGGAAGCGGTTTTCCCCGGAGGGGTCTGAGACCCTCCGGTATCGAGGCGCGGACAGTCAGCCTCCCAACGCTAGGCGAGGACCGCAGTGCGGTAGCGCCGCACGGCAAATGTTCCGAAGACGGCGATCAGGCCCACGCACCACGCCACGCAGGGCAGGATGTCGCTGCCGCCTGGCCCACCGACGAACAGCGAGCGGACCGCGTCGACCATGATCGAGAAGGGGTTGATGTCCTCGGCGAAGGTCCGAAGCCAGGCGGGCATCGTTTCCGGCGGGACGAAGGCCGAGCTGGCGAAGGTGAGCGGGAAGATCGCGATGAAGCCGAAGGCGTTGGCCCCCTCGGGCGTGGAGGCGAGCAGGCCGACGCAGGCGAATACCCAAGAGAAGGCGTAGCCGATCAGCAGGCAGAGGGCGATTCCGCCGGCCACCTCGCCCACCGAGGTGTCAAAGGAGAAGCCGACGATGTAGCCGACGACGATCATCACCGTCAGGGCGAGCGCGTTCATCGCGATGTCGGAGAGGGTGCGGCCGGTGAGGACCGCCATCCGCGACATCGGCAGGGAGCGGAACCGGTCGACCAGGCCCTTCTTCAGGTCGTCGACCAGGCCGAGCGCGGTGGCGAAGCCCCCGAAGGACATCTGCTGGACGATGATCCCGGGGATCATGAAATCGGCGTAGCTGCCGTAGCCGGGCGTCTGGATAGCGCCTCCGAAGACGTAGACGAAGAGCAGCGTAAACATCACCGGCTGCACCGTGTAGGCGGTTAGCAGATCCGGGTTGCGGGGAATCCTTCGCAGCGCGCGGACCGCGAGAACAAGCGTGTCTGAGATCGCGTAGCGGGCGCTCATCTGATCGGATCGGCCTGGTGCTCGTCGGTCTCCTGGGCGGCCTCGCCGTTCTCGGACCTGTGCCCGGTGAGGGTGAGGAAGACGTCGTCGAGGGTCGGCCGCCTAATCGCGATGTCGTCGATCGAGATCTGCTCGGTGTCGAGCCGGCGCACCGCGGCCGCGATCGCGCCACGTTGCTGGCGCACCGGGACCCTGATCGTCCCGTCATCGACCCAGGGCCTCTCGGCGGCGAGCTGCCCCAGGGCTGCGATCGCGGCCTCCGCCTGCGTGGGGTCCTCCAGCCTCACCTCGATCCGCTCTCCCCCGACCCGCTTCTTCAGCTCGTCCGAGCTTCCCTGGGCGATCAGGCTGCCGTGGTCGATCACCGCGATCCTGTCCGCCAGGCGGTCGGCTTCATCGAGGTACTGGGTGGTCAGCAGCACCGTGGATCCCTGGGCCACCCGCGCCTCGATCACCTCCCAGAGGGCGATCCGGCTTCGCGGGTCGAGCCCGGTGGTCGGCTCGTCGAGGAAGAGGACCGGTGGGCGGGCGACCAGCGCCGCGCCGAGATCGAGCCGGCGCCGCATCCCACCCGAATAGGTCTTCGCCAGACGCGCACCGGCATCGGATAGATCAAAGCGCTCGAGCAGCTCCGCGGCACGCTCGCGCGCCGCGGAGCGGCCCAGGTGGTAGAGCCGCCCGACCATCTCCAGGTTCTCGAATCCCGTCAGGTTCTCGTCCACGGCCGCGTACTGGCCGGCGAGCCCGATCCTGGCACGCAACGCGGCCGAGTCGCGGACGACGTCGAGGCCTGCGACGCGGGCGGTGCCTGCGCTGGGCGGGAGAAGTGTGGTCAGGATGCGCACCGCCGTCGTCTTTCCGGCCCCGTTTGGCCCGAGCAGGCCGAGCACGGTGCCTGCCTCCACCTCGAGGTCGATTCCGCAAAGGGCCTCGACCTCCTTGAAGGACTTCCTCAGCCCTTCGATCTCGATTGCCGGCTGCTCGGCCATGAGCCCTGGAGGTTAGAAAACCTGCCGGGACAGGCTAGCCGGCGAGCTTCTCGACCGCGATTGCGGCGGCCTCGGTCGGGCTCTCGCCGACCCGGACCCCCTTCGCCTCGAGCGCCTCCTTCTTGGCCTGGGCGGTACCCGAGGAGCCCGAGATGATCGCTCCGGCGTGGCCCATCTGCCTGCCCGGTGGGGCCGTGAAGCCGGCGATGTAGGCGACCACGGGCTTGGTCACCTTCTCGGCGATGAAGTCCGCCGCGCGCTCCTCGGCGTCACCGCCGATCTCCCCAACCATGACGATCAGCTCGGTCTCCGGATCGGCCTCGAACAGGGTGAGGACGTCGATGAAGTCG
Organism: Solirubrobacterales bacterium; assembly: GCA_038222365.1. Taxonomy (GTDB): domain Bacteria; phylum Actinomycetota; class Thermoleophilia; order Solirubrobacterales; family 70-9; genus JBBRHQ01. Next base: position 834 of record JBBRHQ010000183.1, on the reverse strand, counting down.
GAGCCGACGATCGGATCTCCACCGATGCCGACGATCGAGGAGTTCCCGGCGCCGGCCTGCTTCAGCTCGTTTCCGATCTGGTAGGTGAGGGTGCCCGATTTCGAGACCACGCCGATCTTGCCCGGGTCGAAGAACTGGGCGGGAATGATGCCCACGTTGGCCTTGCCGGGGGAGAGCACACCGGGGCAGTTCGGCCCGATCAGACGCACTCCGGCCTCGCGGGCCTTCCAGTAGGTGTTCAGCATGTCGAGCACCGGGATGCCCTCGGTGATCGCGATCACCGTGCCGACGCCGGAGGAGATCGCCTCGTCGATCGAGGCGGCGGCGAAGCGGGCTGGTACGAAGACCATCGAGGTGTTGGCGCCGCGCTCGGAGACGGCCTCGGCGATCGAGTCGAAGACAGGCACGCCCTCGACCTCCTGGCCCCCCTTGCCCGGGGTCACCCCGGCGACGAGGTCGGTCCCGTAGTCGCGGTTGCGAAGCCCGTGAAAGGAGCCCTCGCGCCCGGTCAGGCCCGATACGACCAGCTTTGTCTCGTTGTCAACGATGATGCTCACAAAACCACCGCCCGCCTGCTCTGCTCTCGCTCACTCGGGCCCCAGATCACCGACGATCTCCCTCGTTCGCTTCCGCGTCCGCGGCGGGCGGGCTGCTGGCGAGCTCGACCACTCGCTTTGCGGCGCCGAGCATCGTCGTCTCCACCTCGAGCCCTTCGATCCCCGCCTCCGCCAGCAGGCGCAGGCCCTCCTCGGAGTTGGTGCCGTCCAGGCGCACCACCAGCGGCAGCTTCAGGCCGATCCGCTGCGAGGCCTCGATGATCCCCTTCGCGACCTC
>JBBRHQ010000182.1:0-6011 GCA_038222365.1 Solirubrobacterales bacterium | reverse complement strand
GGAGTTCGAGATCGCGGCGACCGTGCCGCTGATCGTCTCCGATGACCTCGACGCCGCGATCGACGCGCTCCGCCCGTTCTACGCGCTTTATTTCGGCGGCATGGGCGCCAAGGGAGCGAACTTCCACGCCAACGTGCCGATCCGGATGGGCTATGGCGAGTTGATCGCCGAGGTCCAGGACCTCTATCTCGACGGTCGCAAGGAGGAGGCCGCCGCCGCCCTTCCGGCGGAGCTGATCGAGTCGCTCTCGCTGATCGGGCCGCCTGGGAAGATCCGCGACGACCTGGAGATCTGGCGCGAATCGGTGGTGACGACGCTGCTCGTCTCCGGCGACGTCACCACCGTCCGCACCGCCGCCGAGCTGGTCCTCTCCTAGCGAGCCTAGGCTGCTTCGCGCCAGCCGGCGAGCGACTCGTCCGAGGCGAGGCGCTGCAGGCCCTGGGCCTCGAGCCGGCGAGCCTGCTCCTGGGTGACGCCGGCCGCGCGGGCCGCGTCGCGCAGGGTCCCGGCGACCTCGCCGCCGGTCCCGAAGCGAACTTCGAGCACCCGTCGCTCGCCCTCGGGAAGGGTGGCGAGGGCAGAGCTGACCGCCTCCTCGCGCTCGCGATCTATGACCTCCTCGTCGGAGCGCCCGTCGCTTTGCGCGCGCAGCTCTCCGAGGGTCGTCTCGCTGTCGCCGACCGGCGCGTCGAGGCTCGAGGTGACGCGTGCCAGGTCCTGAACCGCCATCACGTCCTCGATCGGAAGCTTCGCCCGCTTGGCGATCTCCGCCTCGCTCGGCTCGCGGTTGAGCTCGGTGCTGAGCTCGTTGGCGACCCGGTTGACGGTGCGCTCGCGTTGGGCGATGTGGGCGGGGATCCGCACGGCGCGGCCGCTGTTGTCGAGCCCGCGCTGCATCGACTGCTTGATCCACAGCACGGCATAGGTGGAGAACTTGTAGCCGCGGCGCCAATCGAACTTCTCCGCGGCGCGGATCAGCCCGATCATCGCCTCCTGGACGAGGTCGTTGAGCGGCAGACCGTGCCCCTGGTAGCGGGTCGCGAAGCGGACCACGAGGCGCAGGTTGGAGTTGATCAACAGCTCCTTCGCCTCGAGGTCTCCGCGCTCGATCCGCTTCGCCAGGTCGATCTCCTGCTCGGCCGTGAGCAGGGGGTAGCGGCTCGCCTGGTTGAGGAAGAGCTGGAAGCTGTCGGTGGTCTGCTCCGGCAGCATGTGGGTATCGGTGCGCCTCTCCCCGCGTGAGTTGGAGCCGCTACCGTCATCTATGTGTGCGCCGCGCCGGCGGCGCGTATCGGTGCGCTGCCCGGCGGCGCCTCTGGTCCTTGCCAATGGTGCTCCTTCCGAGGTAGGCCGCAATACGGCCCAACTACCCAACTACTTCAGAAAGTATAGCGAACCTCCGTTCGTCCTGCAACCCCGGGCCGGACGGTGCCGGAAAACCGCGCTCAGCGACCGAACGGCGGCCTGCCGCGCGCTGGGCAGGGTTCGTGCCGAGGGGGGCCGCTCCTGGGGCCTCGCCAGGGGAAACCGTGATCCCTTTCGCCGGGCTTGCGCTGATACAGGCCCTGGGGGGGATTGGCGTTGACCAGGCGGCCGGGCTTGCAGGTGGCGACGAAGCTGGCGAACCGAGCGCTCGGATGCCGGGCGCTGAACCTGTAGACCCCGGCGGGCACGTCGAGCCAGAGGACCCCACCGTCCACCGAGGAGGAGGTCAGGCTCCTGTCGGGGATCACCGAGGAGTTGAAATAGATCGGGTCCGGGAGGGCCGGGTGGGCGAAGGCGGTCGCCCCGGCGACGCCGTGGGCGCCGTAGGCGATGAAGTCCTCGAAGCTGAGGTCGCGGATCTCCGCCGTGCTGATCGTCGAGACTACGACGCAGCCTCTCGGGTTGTCCTCGGAATCCAGCTCGACCCCGAGCAGAGCCGCCAGGGCGTGATAGATGCCGACCGAGGGAACCTGGAAGTTGACCCGCTGAAGGTCTCTGCCCGTGGTGAAGAAGGTCTGCAGGTAGATGCCATGGAAGCCGGGGGCCTCGATGTAGGGGGTCACCCTGGCGCCGGCGGGGACGCGGAGGTCGTAGCCGCCGTCGGCATCGGTGGTCGTCTCCACCCCGGGAAGCTCGGCCACCCGGATCGTCGCGCCCGCGATCGGCAGCTGGTTGTCGAAGGCGTAGGCGGTACCGGTGAGATGAACCCTGTCCCTGCCGTGGCGGGCCGGGTTCGCGAGGGCGGGGGCGCTGATCAGAAGCAGGCCGGCAAGCGCCAGGAGGCCCGCCCTCAGCGCCCTCACCGGCCGTTGTTCAGGGTGTGGACCGCGGCCACCAATCCTCCGTAGGTGACCTGATCGGCGGCGATCACCGACGGCAGCCGCCCCCGGACCTGCTCGCACGCCTGGGTGCGCCCCAAGATCACGCTCTTCGCGTTGACCGCGGCCGAGGCCGCCGGGTCGGGCACCGCGGGTGGGGTCGAGGGCGACCAGTGGTTGATCAGGAAAAGCGACCCGCTGGTCCCGCCACGGTTCGGCTGGCAGCTCGAGGGCCAGTTGACCGGGTTGATCAGCAGGTCCGGTGTCGCGAAGGAGTAGGGCGTCTCCTGCATGATCCCGTCATAGGCGCGGTGATACCAGGGGATCGTGCCGGCGTCGTGCTCGGCAAGGACGACCACCTGCTGGCGCGTCGCGATCATCCTGCGCAGCCTCGGCCACACCGGACCGGGCGGGCCCCGATAGAGGTGCCGACGCAGTCCGCTCCAGCGCATCGCCGCGGCGAAATCCCTCGGAGTGATGTAGTCTTCGTTGTCGATCAGCAGGACGTTCCTCGGATGACGCTCCAGGAACATCGCGATCGCCCGCAGTACCGGGACCAGGCGGCTGGCGCCGATCTCGCAGAGCACATGGCAGAGGTAGAGGCCGCGGAAGCCGGTGGTCACCTTCCCGTCATCGTCGGTGCGGACCGTCCCGTCAGGCTGAAGCCTCCCGTAGTGGGTGTCGATCAGCAGACCCCTGATCCCGAAGCGCAGCTGCTTGGGGATCGCGATCGACTGATTCGGGATCTTCCAACCCAGGTCGAGCGACGACATCGCGTTGTGGGCGCCGGCCAGCACCACCCGGTCAAAGCGCCGACCGCAAAGCGCCCGCTGCCCGTTGCAGCGTGCCTGCTTGTGGATGTGGCCGGGTCCGTGACCGTGGTGTGGCGCCGCGGATGCAGAGGTTGAGAACCAGATTCCCAGGAGCGCGCAAGACAGCACCGCCGCAAGGATCCGAGCCCTCATGCCCGCACCCTATTGCGGAGACGCTCTCCTCACCCGAATTTCGCCATTTTCTCAACCGCTCGGGCGGCCCCGACCTCGCCGGAGCCGGTTGTGGGGCCGCGCTAGGATCGGCCTGATCCGGCGATTGGCGACTCCTCGAAAGTCGCCCGCAGATGACCCCGGAAGGGCCTGCTGAGGCCGCTCCTGCGGGCGCGGATGCTGCCGGCCGCCGCCTTCACCGATCCACGGGTCCTCGAGTGGGAGCTGGAGGAGATTTTCGGCGGCTGGATCTGCGCCGCTCACCGTTCCGCCGTCGCGGAGCCTGGCGCCTACATCGCCCGCGAGCTGGGGGCCGAGTCCTTCTTCCTCCTCGCCGGGGAGGACGGCGAGGTGCGAGCCTTCTTCAAACGTCTGCCGCCACCGCGGCTCTCGCTTGCTCGAGGGCGCCGGCCGGGTGAAGCGGCTGATCCGCTGCCCCTGCCACGCCTGGGCCCACGGTCTAGCTGACATGCCCAGACACGTTGTGAACACCTGACCGGCGATCGAGCCCCGGTTTCCTAGGAAACCGGGGCTCGGGCCGAAAGGACCATCCGGGTCCGCCGAGAGGCTGTGGGTGTCGAGCTCACAACCAAGGAGGACCCGGATGAAGATCCACCGTAATGCCCGTCTCGGACTGGCCGGTCGCCACGAGCTGATCAACGCGGTCGAGGCCGAGGGCCAGCGGGCCGCCGCCCGCCGGCTGAGCTGCTCGCCGGCGACCGCGAACAAGTGGTGAAGCGCTGGCAGGGGGCCAGCGAGGCGGAGCGGCGGACGCTCGCCTGCCTCGAGGACCGCTCCTCAAGTCCCCACCGCTCGCCAAAGCAGGTGCCCGCAGAGGAGCAGCAGCGGATCTGCGAGGTGCGCGAGCACACCGGCTGGGGGGCCGAGGTTGATAAGCGGCGTCGTCGGCCGCCCGCACTCGACGGTCTCGCGCACGCTCGAGCGTGGCGGCTGCTCGCGGCTGCCCAAGCCCGACCGCGGCGAGGTGGTCCGCTACGAGTGGGACTGCCCCGGAGAGCTGCTTCACATGGACACCAAGCGCTACTCGCGCTTCGATCGCCCCGGCCACGCCGTCACCGGCGATCGCTCGGTCAACTCGCGCGGCGCCGGCTGGGAGTACTCGCACTCGATCGTCGACGATCGCTCACGCCTCGCCTACGCGGAGATCCTCGACTCCGAGGACGCGGCCGCGGTCCTCGCCTTCACTGAGCGCGCCCTGGAGTTCTTCGAGGGCCACGGGATCCTCGTCAAGCGGTTGATGACCGACAACGCCTGGGCCTACACGAAGTCGCGGAAGCTGGCGCGGCTGTTGCAGGGGCGCAAGATCACCCACAAGCGGATCCGGCCACGACGGCCGCAGACCAATGGCAAGGTCGAGCGCTTCCACCAGACGATGGCCCGCGAGTGGGGCTACGGGCTCGCTTACCGCTCCTCGGCCGATCGCCGCCGAGCCCTGCCACACTGGCTTGACTACTACAACGAGCGCAGACCGCACTCAGCCCTCGGCGGCCGGCCGCCGATCAGTCGCGTTCACGACGTCTCCGGGCAGGACATCTAGAGGGCGAGTTGAGCTCCGCCCCGCACACCGAGGTGCTCGAGGACTTCGACCCTGCCTGCAACGGGCTGCGCCCGATCCGCACCGCCACCATCGGCGGCCTGTTGCTGGTGGATCTCGGCGGTAGGGCGCCCCACCCCGGCGAGCACGTCGGCGACCTCGCGGAGCGACTCGAGCGCTACCGGGTCCGGGACCTGCGCCCCGGGGCCGAATGCAGCTACGAGGTCGAGGCCAACTGGAAGGCGATCGGCGAGAACTACAACGAATGCCTGCACTGTCCCGGGGTCCATCCCGAGCTGAACGGGCTCTCGAGCCACGATAGCGGCGAGCGCTTCCAGGGCGAGGGGATGTGATGCGGCGGCACGCTGGTCCTCAACGACGGTGCCGATCGGCTGACTCTGTCTATCCGCAGCCGGTGTTGTTGCCGCAGCTCGGGCAGGTGTAACAGGAGCCGGTGCCCTGCATCATCCCGCCGCACTGCTCGCATGCCGGCCCCAGGTCTGACCCTGAGAGCTTCGCCGGAATCACCGGCGGGGTGTCGGTCAGCGCTGCCGTCGCCGGCCGCGCCTCCGCCGGATTCGCCGCCTTCGACTCGCCGCCGCCGTTTGAGTGCCCGTTGCCGTGACCGTTGGTCCCGTTGCCGGTCTCCGCGGCGGCCAGCTCGGCCTCCTTGCGGGCCCGCACTTCGGGGGTGAGGATGCCGAGGTCCTCGAGCTCGTCGAGGTCGTCGATGAAGCGACTGGCGAGCCAACGCATGATGTAGTCGGGCATCGACTTGGCGAAGGGGATCTCCGGGTTCTGGGTGATCCCCTCGGGGTCGAAGCGCATGTAGCTGAACTTCTTCACGAAGACCTCGAGCGGGACGCCGTACTGGAGCCCGATCGAGATTGCCGTGGCGAAGGCGTTCATCATCCCCCGAAGGGTCGAGCCCTCCTTGCCGATGTCGGTGAGGAAGATCTCGCCGACCCGTCCGTCCTCGTACTTGCCGGCGGTGATGTAGCCCTCGTGTCCGGCGAGCGAGAACTTGTGGGTCAGCGACTCGCGCTCGCGCGGCATCTTGCGCCGCACCGGACCGAGCGTCTCGACCTGGGGCTCGGTCTTCTGCTGCTGGGCGTCGGTGCGCAGCGCCTGGGCAGTCTTCGAGCCGTCGCGGTAGATCGCCAGCGCCTT
>JBBRHQ010000181.1:0-6088 GCA_038222365.1 Solirubrobacterales bacterium | reverse complement strand
GCGAAACGGATCGTGTCGTTCTGGCCCGACCAGATCGCCTCGGAGAGGTCCTTGCCGACCTTCTCGGAATCGATGTCGAAGGCAGCGACGAACTCGATGTCGCGGACGTGATAGCCGCCGAGGTCGACGTGCATGAGGCCGGGGACCTGGTCGGCGGGGTCGGCGTCCTTGTAGTACTGGACGCCCTGGATGACGGCGTTGGCGCAGTTGCCGACGCCGACGATCGCCACGCGGACCTTCTCGTCCGTGCCCGCGGCGCCATTGACCTCGCCGCTGTTTCCGTTGGTCTTGCTACTCATAGGGTCGAAGTCCTCCTGATCAGGCTTCGGGCTGGGTGGAAAACCACACCCAAGGCAGGTTCTGGTTACAGGTCGGTCGGTTCCGGGTCGTCCTCACCGCTCCTCGCCGGCGCCTCGCGGGCAAGCTCGTTGCGGACGTGCCAAACGCGCTGGACCACGGTGATCCAGGTGAGCACCGCCATCACATAGATCGCCGGCGCCAGCAACTCGAAGTCACCCAGGCCGGCGCCCTTGGCGAAGACGAGGCCGATCGAAAGTATCACCACCCGCACCGGCCGGGTGGCCAATCCGACCTTGCACTCGACCCCAATCGCTTCGGCCCGCGCCCGGGTGTAGGAGACCATCAGCGAGCCGAGGACGACGATCACGCACATCGCGGCGGCGAAGTCGTCGCCCCGGGCCGCGAAGTAGCCGGCGACCGCGGCCAGCACGATCCCCTCCTCGATCCGGTCGAGTGTCGAGTCGAGGAAGGCGCCGAATAGCGTGCCCTTGCCCGACATCCGCGAGTAGCGGCCGTCGAGGGTGTCCATGATCGAGCCGACGATGAAGGCGAGGCCGGCGCAGAAGAAGAGCCTCTGGGTGATCAGCGCCGCGGCGGCGAGGTTGAGGATCAGCCCGACCACCGAGATCGCGTTGGGCGTCAGCCGCGACTCGATCAGGCGATCGCGGGCGTAGGCGCGGAACTCCTGTGCGCTGCGGGCCTGGCGGCCATCGCGCCCGCCGCCCGGAGCCCTGGGGGGCGCCGAAGATTCCATCGCGCTGAGGCTAGATGATCGGCGCCGGGCCGGCGAGCGCGATTAGGCCTCGGCCTCGCGCGGCTGCCAGCGCCAGCCCCAGACCTCGGGGCGCATCCGGGCCAGCTTGTAGGCGACGTAGGCCGACCCCGCCGCGACCATCCAGCCGAGCGCAGCGTCGATCCAGTAGTGGTTGGCGGTGACCACCACCACCCAGAGGACGAGCAGCGGCCACAGCACCCAAAAGGTCTTGGTGAACCAGTGGCGGCTGACCCGGACGCCGGAGACACCGATCATCATCGCGAAGGCGCAGTGCATGCTCGGCACCGCCGCGTAGGGGTTGATGAAGACCTTGACCAGGGCCGAGTCGTGGTTGACATTGGAGAAGTCGGTGATCGTGTCGACGAACCCATATTGGGGGTAGAGCCGCGGCGGCGCGGTCGGGAACAGCGAGTAGCCAACCAGCGCGAAGGCCATCGCCGCCATGAACATGTTGCGGACGAAATAGAAGGCGTCGTTGCGGAACAGGTATAGCCAGACCAGGAAGGCGATCGTCACCGCGAACTGGCTGTTCATGTAGATCTGGTTGGCGAAGTCGATCACCCACTGGGCGGGGAGGAAGACGCCCTGCAGGCTGGGCTCGAAGAAGGTGTGCGTCGAGCGCTCCAGGTCGATCACCTGCTGGCCGTGGAGGAAGGCGGCGCTCTGCTGGCCGTCGGCGACTCCGCGCACGGTCTCGTAGCAGATGTCCGCGAGCAGGAACAGGCCAAGCTGACGGAAGACATCCGTCCATCCACGGGGAAGCCTCTCCCCAATTCTGGCGATTGCGACGCGCACGGCACTTCGAATTGTAAAGGGCCGGTGCAACGGCTTCTGAGGCAACGATCACACTAGATGAGCAATAGCCTCAGCCCCCTTGACGGGATGCGGCGAGAGCGGCGAGCGAAGGTGACGATCCTCTGCCTGGGCGAGGCGATCGTCGACCTGGTCTGCGAGCGCCGGCTCGATGACCCCGAGGAGGCCGACGCCCTCATCCCCCATCCGGGCGGCGCACTGGCGAACGTGGCGGTGGCCGTGGCGCGGGCCGGTGGCGACGCCGCCCTGCTCGGGGGAGTCGGCGACGACGCCTGGGGGCGCCGGCTGCGGCACGGCCTGGAGGCGGAGAGGGTCCACTGCGGCTGGATGGCGACCGTTGCCTCGGCGCCGACGCCGCTGGCAATCGTCACCTTCGGGCGCGAGGGCGAGCCGACCTTCCAGGTCTACGGCGCGGGGATCGCCGAGACGATGCGGGCGGGCGGGGCCCACCTCGACGAGGCGATGGGGGAGGCGAGCGCCCTGGTCTTCGGCTCCAACACCCTGGTCGGCGAGCCCGAGAGGCGGGTGACGATGGAGGCGCGCCGCCGGGCGCTGGACCTCGGCGTGCCGATCCTCTTCGACCCCAACCTGCGTCCCAACCGCTGGGAGAGGATGGAGTCGGCGGTCGGCTTCTGCCGCGAGCTCTGCGATGGGGCATTCCTGGTCCGCGCCAACCGCGAGGAGGCCGAGCAGCTGACCGGGATCGAGGATCCCGGCTCGGCCGCCGCGGCGCTGTGCGGGCTGGGGGCGAGGCTTGGCGTGGTCACGATGGGAGCCGAGGGTGCGGTGATCAGGGGCGCCGCCGAGGGCCACCACGACTCGCCCGAGGTCGAAGTGGTCGCCCCGCTCGGAGCCGGCGACGCCTTCATGGGGGCCCTGGCGGCGGAGCTCGCCCGGCTCGGCTGGGATGCGCGCAGGGCGGCGGAAGCGCTGCCCGCGGCGACGGCTGCCGGAGCGCGCGCCTGCGCGGACTGGGGAGCGCAGTGAGGGAGGTCGGCTGGCGGCGCCCCCGCCGGCGCCGGGTGCTGGCGATCCGCGACCGCCTCCGGGAGATGTACGGGCGCCCGGTGAACCGTCCACATGGGCACCCGATCGCCGAGTTGGTGCGGACGGTGCTCTCCCAGAACACCAACGACCGGAACCGCGACCGCGCCTTTGCGGGGCTTCGCGAGCGCTTCCCCTCCTGGGAGGAGGTCCGCGACGCGCCCGCCGAGGACGTCGAGGAGGCGATCCGCCCCGGCGGCCTCTCCAAGCAAAAGGCGCCCCGGATCCAGGAGATCCTAGGCCGGCTCGGCGAGCACCCCGACCTCGACTGGACGAAGACGGCGCCGCGGGAGGAGTCGATGGAGTTCCTGACAGAGCTCCCCGGTGTGGGGCGCAAGACCGCGGCCTGCGTGCTGATCTTCACCTGGGGGATCCCCGAGATCCCCGTCGACGTACATGTTTTTCGAGTCGGCGGACGGCTGGGCCTGTTCCGCGCCAGGGCGTCTTTTCCCGAGGCACACGACGAGATGCTGGCGATCACCGATCCGGCCGACGCCTACGAGTTCCACATGAACCTGATCCGCCACGGACGGGAGGTCTGCCGCCCGACCCCGCGCTGCCGGGAATGCGAGCTGCGCCGCATGTGCCCGTGGTACCGCGAGCACGCCTGACCGGTCCCGCCCGCCGGTAGTATCCCGGCCGCCGGAGGCGGACTCGCCGGCGCGCAGAAGATGAGCAAACGGCCATTCGTGATCTTCGGGATATTCGTCGCCGTGCTGGCGGTCGTGATTCCCCTGTGGGCGTTCGACTCCAGCGGTAACCCCGACAGGGGCTCGCGCAGCGTCCCCGCCGATCTGAGCAAGGGCAAGACCCTGTTCGTGACCAACTGCGGCACCTGCCACACCCTTTATGCGGCGGGCACCGACGGCAACTTCGCCCCCAATCTCGACCTCCTCCTCGCCCCCGCCGGCCCGCCGAGCGGGCCGACCGCGAAGCAGACGATCACGGCGACCAAGGGACGGGTCCTGAACGCGATCCACAACGGCGTCGACGGCAACGCCCCGGGCCGGATGCCGGCCGGGATCATCAGCGGCCGCCAGGCCGACCAGGTGGCCGATTTCGTCGCCAACGTCGCCGGCCAGGGCTGAGAGCGCCAGGGCACTCCCCACGGCTAAGAGCGCAACTTCCGGGCTCCGGGCCCGTTATTGATCGCGACGATCAGACGAGGAGGAATCGACTTGAGCATCCTGAACCAGACCCGCCGAGGCGGTCGCAGCCGCTACCTCGCAGCCGCCCTGCTGGCGCTCGCGGGGGCCCTGCTGGTGGCGCTTCCCGGCGCCGCGCAGGCAAAGCCGAGGCATCACAAGCGCAAGCACGCCGACGTCACCGTGATGACCCGCAACCTCTACCTCGGCGCCGACCTCGGGCCGGCGATCGGCGCGACCAGCATCCCCGACTTCATCGAGAAGAACGGGCAGATCCTCCGCGACGTCGACACCAACAACTTCCCGGTGCGGGCGAAGGGGCTGGCGAAGGAGATCCTCAAGCGAAAGCCCGACCTGGTCGGCCTCCAGGAAGTCTCCCTGTGGCGGATCGGCCCTGTCAACCTCGGCGCGGCCGCGACCGGCGGCTGCCGCAAGGCCAAGGCGGCCGGCACCCCCTGTACTGCGACCACGGTCAAATACGACTACCTGAAGCTGCTGCTGAAGCGGCTGAACCAGGGCAAGAAACGCTACCGGGTGGTCCGAGTGCAGAGGCAGTTCGACTTCGAGGCCCCCGCCGACTACGACGGCGACTCGACCACCAACCCCCTCGGTGACCTCGACGGCCGGCTGACGATGCGCGACGCGATCCTCGCCCGGGTCGGCGCCGGGGTCCACACCAGAAAGGCGAGGTCGGGCAACTACAAGACGCTCTATCAACCGACGATCTCCGGGATCGAGGTCCCGGTGCATCGCGGCTGGGTCAGCGTCAACGCCAGGGTTCGAAGGAGCCGCAGCTTCCGCTTCATCGACACCCACCTCGAAGCGTTCGGGGACCCGACGATCCGCGAGGCGCAGGCGAAGGAGCTCTACAAGGGCGCCGGCGCGCCGGCGAAAACCCGGCTACCGGTGATCCTGGTCGGCGACCTCAACTCCGATGACAACACGGTCAGCGGGGGCGACCGGCTCGCCTACAACGCGCTGAAGGGCGCCGGGTTCCGCGACCGCGCCACCGAGAAGCCGCTGAGCTGCTGCGTCAAGAGCAGCATCCTCACCGACGACCAGGGAAGCAAGAGCGATTTCGATCACCACATCGATCAGATCCTCACCCGCGACCCGGGCAAGGTGAAGCTGGTCCACTCGGCCGTCAGCGGGCGCAGCCCGGCGAACGGCTACTGGGACTCCGACCACGCCGGGGTCTCGAGCAAGCTGCGGATCTTCCGCTAGGGAGGGCCCGCTGTAGGCGGGGTTCGAGGCGCCCGGCTCCCGTGAAGGGACCGGGCGCTTCTTGGTGCGCGGAAGCCGGTTCCACCCTTGCGCCAGGCGCAAGAATCTGCCATACTCTCACTCAGATTTCTTAAAGGCAGGTAACGAACAGAGGCTGGAGGACGCAAGCAGTGGGAAGAACTATAGGAATTGACCTTGGAACGACCAACTCGTGCGTGGCGGTGCTCGACGGCACCGAGCCCACGGTGCTCGAGAACGCCGAGGGAGGCCGCACGACTCCGTCGGTGGTCGCCTTCACCGACTCGGGCGAGCGCCTGGTCGGCACCGTGGCCAAGCGCCAGGCGGTGATGAACCCCGAGAACACGATCTTCTCGATCAAGCGCTTCATGGGCCGGAAGGAGGCCGAGGTCAAGGAGGAGGAGACGATCGTCCCGTATGCGGTCGAGGCCGGGCCGAACGGCGACGTCCGGGTCGACGTGCGCGGCAAGCAGTACTCCCCGCCCGAGATCTCGGCGATGATCCTGCAGAAGCTGAAGGCTGACGCCGAGGCAAAGCTCGGCGAGGCCGTCGACGCCGTGGTGATCACCGTCCCGGCCTACTTCAACGACGATCAGCGCCAGGCGACCAAGGACGCCGGCAAGATCGCCGGGCTCGACGTGAAGCGGATCATCAACGAGCCGACCGCAGCTTCGCTCGCCTACGGCCTCGACAAGGAGGCGACCGACCAGACGATCCTCGTCTTCGACCTCGGCGGCGGCACCTTCGACGTCTCGATCCTCGAGATCGG
>JBBRHQ010000180.1:0-6127 GCA_038222365.1 Solirubrobacterales bacterium | reverse complement strand
GCCCGCTACTCCGCCCTGACCAAGGAGGAGATCGAGCGCGCCTTCGACGAGCTCGACGAGCTCTCCTACCCGCTCGCAAACGCCGGCGCCGCGCGCCAGTACATAGACCTGCTCTGGGGCGCCACCCTGACCCGAGCGGTCTCCCTGGCGACGCGTCGATTCGGCTCCAACTTCCTCTCGGTCGGCCGCGTCCAGAGCCCCACCCTCGGCCTCCTGGTCGAGCGCGAGATGGAGCGCCGCGCGCACGTCGCCGAGCCGTTCTGGGAGGTGTTCGCCAACTTCTCCGGGCCGGAGGGCGCCTTTGAGGCGCACCACGAGACCGACAAGTTCTGGGAGCGGGCCGAGGCCGATGCCGCCGTCGCCGGCACCTCCAGCCCGGGCCGGGTCGAGTCGGTGACCTCGCGCCGCAACACACGCAAGCCGCCGTCCCCCTTCAACACGACCGCCTTCACCACTGATGCCTCCAGCCGCCTCGGGATCACCCCGGCGGCGGCGATGCGGATCGCCGAGGACCTCTACATGGACGGCTTCATCTCCTACCCGCGGACCGACAACACCGTCTATCCCTCCTCGCTCCCGGTGGGCGAGCTGATCTCCTCGCTGGTGCGGGTCCCCGATTTCTCCGCCGCCGCGAGTCTGCTCGAGCTCGAGGGGGGTCAGCTCACCCCGACCCGGGGCAAGAAGGAGACGACCGACCATCCGCCCATCTATCCCACCCAGGCGGTCTATCCAGATCGCCTCGACGGCCCGAAGCGCCGTGTCTACGAGCTGGTCGTGCGGCGCTTTCTCGCCACCTTCTCGGATCCGATGATCACCGAGTCGACGCGGGCCGACATCAAGGCCGGCTCGGAGACCTTCTTCGTCCGCGGCTCCGTGGTTGTAGATCCCGGCTACGCCGGCATCTACACCTACGCGCGCTCCTCCGACGAGGAGATCCCGCCCCTGTCAGAAGGCGATCAGCTGGCCCTGGAGGGTGAGCCGTGGATCATCGACAAGGAGACCCAGCCCCCGTCTCGCTACTCGCAGGGCAAGCTGGTCGAGCTGATGGAGGAGCGCGGCCTCGGCACCAAGGCGACCAGGGCCGACATCATCCAGAAGCTCTATGACCGCGGCTACGTCTACGGCAACCCGCCCGTCCCGTCGGAGACCGGGATCGCGATGTACGAGGCGTTCAAGCGCTTCGTGCCGGAGATGGCGACCCCGGAGATGACCGCCAAGCTGGAGGCCGAGATGGACCAGATCGCCGCCGGCCAGATGACCCGCGACGGCGTGGTCGGCGACAGCCGCGAGCTGCTTCACCAGACCACAACGGAGATCGAGGGGAGCCGTGAGGACCTGGCCAAGGTCGTCTGGGCCGGGATGGACGAGGACAAGTTCCTCGGCCCCTGCAAGGTCTGCGCGGAGGCCGGGCGCGCACACGAGGACGGCTCGCCGAACCGGCTGCGGATCATCGAGCTGAAGGGCGGCAAGCGGATGTACGGCTGCGAGGGCTGGAACCGCGACGATCCCGAATCTCCCGACTCGTGCCCGGTCTCGGGCCCGCTGCCCGGGCGCGGCTATGAGCTCTGGCGCCTCGACGAGCGCTGCACGATTTGCTCCGAGATGCCGAGGCTGACCGTCAAGGGCTTCCGCGGCCGCCCCTGGAAGCTCTGCCTAAACGACGACTGTCCCTCGATGGTGGAGATGCGCGAGAAGAGGGCCGAGCGCGAGGCGGCCCGCGCCGCCAAGAAGGAGATGAAGGAGAAGGCCGAGGCAAACGGGGAGAGCGGGAAGTCGCCGAAAGCGCCACCCGATCCCGGAACTCGCAAGCGCAAACGGGCAAAGAAGAAGTCGACAGTCGACAGTCGATAGCGACGGTACGGGAAGAGCCAAAGCCCGTGACCCGTGACCCGTGACCCCCGGTCTCTGAGCAGCGACCGATGTTCATCTCGCTCGAGGGAATCGATGGTTCAGGCAAGAGCACCCAGGCGCGGCTGCTGGCGGAGGCGCTCGGGCCGCGCACCGTGCGGATCCGCGAGCCGGGGGGAACCGACTCGGCAGAGCGAATTCGCGAGCTGCTGACCGACCCCTCGCTCGAGCTCGACCCCTTGGCGGAGCTGCTGCTCTTCTGCGCCGCCCGGGCCGACCTGGTCAACCGCGTCATCCGTCCCGCCCTGCAGGGCGGGCGCGACGTCGTCTCCGACCGTTTCTCGGACTCCAGCGTTGCCTACCAGGGAGCGGCGCGCGGACTCGGCGCCGGCCTGGTGATCGGGCTCTGCGACACCGCCACCGACGGCCTCTGGCCGGACCTCGCCGTGCTGATCCAGCTCGAGCCGGAGGCCGCCCTGGCCCGCGCCGAGGGCGGGGATCGATTCGAGTCCGAAGGGGTTTCCTTCCAGCGCCAGGTCGCCGAGGCCTACGAGGAGATCGCCGCGGTCGCCGCCGACCGGTTCGCCGTGGTCGACGGGAAGGGCAGCGTCAAGGAGGTCCATGCCAGGGTGATCGAGGCGGTCCGCTCGCGCCAGGCCGAGGAAGACGGCGGTTGAGCTCGGGGCCGGTGGTTCCGGAGGCGCTGGCCGAGGCGACCGAGTACCAGCCCCGAGCCCGGGTCGCGCTGGCCTCGGCGCTCGCCTCGGGTCCCTCGCACGCCTACCTCTTTCGTGGCCCCCGGGGCTCGGGCAAGGCTGCTGCTGCACGCGCCTTCGCGGCCGAGATCATCGCCACGGGCTCCGAGAATCCCGCCGACGCGAGGCGCAGGGTTCTGCAGGACCCCTCTCCCCATCCCGATCTCGCCTGGCTGAGGCCGCGCGGCACACAGCACCTGGTTGAAGACGTCCGCGAGCAGGTGATCCGCGCCGTCGCCCTGCGGCCGTTCGAGGGGGCTCGGCGGGTGTTCGTGATCGAGACCGCCGAGGCGATGCGCGACGAGAGCCAGAACGCGCTGCTGAAGACGCTCGAGGAGCCGCCCGCCCACGCCCACCTGATCCTGTTAAGCGCCGAGCCCGAGGCGCTCTTGGAGACGATCTACTCGCGCTGCCAGGAGGTCGACTTCGCCGGCCTGCCGGCGGCGGCGATCGCGCGGGCGCTGCAGGGCGCGGGGGAGGCCGAGGTGGTGGCGGCGGCGGCCGAGCTCGCCTCCGGCGACCCGGAGCGGGCGCGCTTCCTGCTCTCCGAGCCCGGCGGCAAGATTCGCTCCGAGGCCGAGTCCTGCGCCCTGGCCGTCCTTGCCGGCACCGCCGCCTCGGCGCCGTGGAGCGCACTCCTCGCCTCGGCCGAGGCGGCCGGCGAGGAGGCGGAGGCGGCCAGCGGCGAGGCGCAGGAAGAGGAGCGGGAGCTGGGGGTGCGGCGCTCAGCCAGGGAGGCGGCCGAGGAGGCCCGGCGGGCAGGCCGCAGGCGCCGCACCGAGGTGCTCGACCTCGGTCTGGAGCTGTGCGGCACCTGGCTGCGCGACCTGGTCGCGGTCGGCGCCGGCGCCGAGCAGGTCGTCTTCAACCGCGACCGACTCGAACAGCTGCGCCGCGCGGCCGAGGGCCTCGATCCGAACCGGGCGCGGGAGGCGGTGGAGCTGGTCAGTGAGTCCCGCCGCCGGCTCGACCTCAACGTCTCCGAGGAGCTAGCCCTCGAGGCCCTCTTCTTCAGGCTCGAGTCGCTGTTCGTCCCGGCCGCCTGAGCCGCTCCCCGCCCCGCTGCCGTTGGCGGCCGAGCCGTGGCCCTGCCGATGGGCGCGCTCCAGCGCCCGCTCCTGGGCCAGCCTGGTGATCTGCTCTGACTGTCGCGAGACGATCACGCTGAAGTTCAGGGCGAGACCGAGCAGGAGAAGGAGCACCAGCGAGAACAGGGCGACGTTGGTGTCGCGGACCCCCATCGCGTCGGCGACCACCTCGAGCAGGGCGGGGAAGGCGGCGCCGACCAGCATCCCGAGCCCGGCGATGAACCAGATCACGCTGTAGCGCTCCTGGAGGCGGTGGCGCCGGATCATCTCCAGGATCATCACCATGAAGCCGATCGCAATCACCGCCGCCAGGATCCGCGCCTGCGGGGTCAGGTGGACGGTCGGGGCCGCGCCGGCGAGTGGGGCCGCCCTCACCGCTCACCGTACTCGGGGCTCTTGGGACGGAACTGGCCGACCACCAGGACGATCAGGCCCTTGAAGATGAAGAAGGCCGAGCGCAACGGGGTGAGGAACGAGTGCCCGCCGGCGCGGGGTAGCATCCGCACCGGCAGCTCCTCCACCCGCAGCCCCTGGCGGACCGCCACCTGCAGGGACTCGATCTCGGCGAAGTCCGGCGAGTAGCGCTCCCCGAACAGGGCCATCACCCGCCGGTTGGCGGCCCGCATGCCGCTGGTCGTGTCGGTGAAGCGCTGCCTGGTGGCCGCGGTGAGGAAGAAGCGGAAGACGCCGGAGCCGACCCGGCGGCTGATCGTCGGCCGGTAGTCCTCGCTCCCGGCCGCGGCGGGGTCGCTGTAGCGCGAGCCGATGACCAGGTCGGCGTTGTCGTGCCAGACTTCTTCGAGCAGCCGCACGACCTCCGATGGTGGGTGCTGGCCGTCCGCATCGAGGTGGGCGCAGACGTCATAGCCCTCGCGCAGCGCGTAGAGGTAGCCGGTCTGAAGCGCGGCGCCGAGGCCCTGGTTAAACGGCAGCGAGGCGACGATCGCCCCCGCCTCGCGGGCGGCCTCGGCCGTGGCGTCGGTCGAGCCGTCGTCGACGACCAGAATGTCCGCATCCGGGAGGCTGCCGCGGACCTCCGCGAGGACCGCCCCGATCGAGGTCTCCTCGTTCCAGGCGGGAATGAAGACGAGTGTTCGCACCGAACGATTCTGCCACGAAGCCGGATAGATCCCGGCACGGGTTCGCCCGTCCGGTGGTTAGCTTTGTGTTAGGAACCACTAATGCTGCGAGGGCTTCGGATCAGATCACGCCATAGTCGGCCTCCCCACATCGGCATGCGCCTCTGGCTCGCGGGCGCCTTCGCCCTGGTTGGCCTGATCACCGCCACAGCCGTCTATCTCCTCGTCAGCGACTCCAGCGAGAAGACGATCTCCGATCGCGCCATCGACCTCGCGGTCGGGCGCACGATCACCGTGGCAGACAGCGTCGGCGAGGCTCAGGGAGACGTCTCCGACGTGGTCGCCGGTGCCAAGGGGGGCGGGTTCCAGGCCTGGTACTACAACCGTTCGGGTGCGCTGGTGGCACCAATCCCCCCCGGAGCCGCGCTGGCCGCTATCTCATCCCGCCGCAGAGCCGTTGAGATCGCCCTCGAGGGCCGCCGCTACACCGAGACCCTGCCGGGCGGTGAGGTCTCCGTGGCCGCCGCGCCGGTGTTCGGCCAAAACGGCATCACCGGCGCCCTGCTGGGGCGCTCCTCGCGCTCCCAGGTGCTCTCAAGCGCGATCACCCGGCTGCGCAGCGACAGCCTGCGGGCGCTGGGGATCGCCGTCCTCGTCGGGGTCCTCGCCGGTTTCGTCGTCGCGAGCGTGATCGCCCACAGGGTGAAGCGGCTGGCCTCGGGCGCCGAGGAGATGGCGGCGGGTTCCTTCGACGTCTCCCTCGACACCTCGGGACGCGACGAGATCGGCGACCTGGCCCGGGCGCTGGACTCGATGCGGGCTTCGCTCGAGGAGAGCTTCGGAGTGCTGACCGCGGACCGCGACAAGCTGACCGCGATCTTCGACGGCCTCACCGACGCGGTCATGGTGGTCGATGACGACGGCGAGATCCGCTTCTCAAACAGCGCCGGGGCCCGCCTGGTCGACTCCGACGGGCACGCCCCCGAGGCGATGGTCCCTCAGCTGCGGCGTGCCTCGGCCGTCGGCTTCTCCGCTCACCCGGCGCTACGGATCGGCGATCGCGCCTATGCGATCCAGGCCCGCGACCTCCCCGAGGAGGGGGCGGTGCTCGCCGTCGTCCGCGACCGCACCGACGAGATGCGCCGGGAGTTCGCCGAGCGCGACTTCGTCTCCAACGCCGCGCACGAGCTGCGCAATCCACTGGCCGGGATCTCCGGCGCGATTGAGGTGCTTCAGACCGGGGCCAAGGACGACCCCGAGGCGCGCGAGCACTTCCTCGAGCGACTCTCCCAGGACGCGGAGCGGATGAGCCGCCTGACCGAATCGCTGCTCATCCTGGCGCGGGTCGAGGCGCTCG
>JBBRHQ010000179.1:0-6158 GCA_038222365.1 Solirubrobacterales bacterium | reverse complement strand
TTCTCCCGCTCCACGCGGCCGCCGTGGCGCTGATCTGAGCGACGGCTCGCCGACACTGGCCGGGAGCGTGGGGGCCGGGGCAGCCGGGGGGCCCCGGCGGGGGGCCGCGCGCCCGAAGCGCTTTTTTCCGAAGTTCCACTGGGAGCTCCTCGCCTGCGGGTTCGGCGGCCACCTCCTGGTTGGGACCGACGCCGCCGAGGTCAGACCATCCGATCGCCTGGTGGTCCGCGAGACCGACGGGGTGCGCTGGCACCGCTGCCTCCGCTGCGACAGCTGGCTGCCGATCGAGCCTCCCGCCGATCCCGGCCGCCGCCATCCCCCGGACCGCGAGGAGATCGAGCTGCCGCTCCGCGGCCGGCCGCTGCGGGACAAATTCATCCTGCGCCTGATCGCGGTCGACAAGTCCTTCCGCTTCCTGCTGTTCGGCGCGCTGACGATCGGCGTCTTCCTGATCGCCGCGAATGAGACCGGGGTCCGCGACCTCTACTACCGGCTGCTCTCCGACTTTCGCGGCAACAGCGATCTGCCACAGCACGGGCTCCTGCACGAGATAGATCGGCTACTCAATCTGCGCACCGGGACCCTCGAGCTGGTCGGGATGGGCCTGGCCGCCTACGCGCTGCTGCAGGCGACCGAGGCGGTCGGATTGTGGATGACCAAGCGCTGGGCCGAGTATCTGACCTTCATCGCCACCGGGCTCTTCGTCCCGCTCGAGGTCTGGGAGCTGACCGTCAGCCAGACGCCGCTGAAGATCGCCGCGCTGCTGCTCAACCTGGCGATCCTCGCCTACCTGCTGTGGGCGAAGCGGCTGTTCGGCATCCGCGGCGGAGCCGCCGCGGATGAGGCCTTGGCCGCCCGCGACGTCGGCTGGGGGTCTCTGGAGCGGACCGCACCGCGCTGAGCGCTGCGGCGGCTGCTGCACCGGTTCAGCTCGCCGCCACGGATCTCGAGCCGCTCTGGGTCGGGGACGACCACCCGAGCCGCGCCGATCCCCTCCGGTCCGCTCCCCACCCAGACCCCGGCCTCGGCAAGGGTCAGGTTCAACTTGTGCGGCCTGGAGGGCCTCTCGCTCACGACCGCATTACCCCGTCGTCCCCGCCACCCCACGCCGAACGCAACAAAGGGGCTGCATTGCGGCTCTAACGTTACGTTCGGCTTGGAGCCGGCGGAGGGTCGCCCTGGCCCCAGGCGTCGAGGCCGCCGTCGACGACGATGCTGGTGCCCGTCACATACGCACCTCCCTCGGTGGCGAGGAAGGCGATCGTCTCCCCCACCTCCTGCGGGCGGCCCAGCCTGCCCAGCGGCACCTGCCGTCGCGAGGCCTCCAGCGCCTCGGCGCCGTAGGCGGCGAGTCCCTCCGTCTCGATGTTGCCGGGGACGACGCAGACGGCGCGGATCCCGTGCCGGCTCCACTCCAGCGCCAGCCCCGAGGCGAGGTTCTCGAGCCCGGCCCGGAGCGCAGCGGCGGGGGCGAAGCCGGGGATCCCCCTGCGGGGCGAGAAGCCGAGGAAGACGATCAGCCCGCCCGGTCCCGGGATCATCGAGCGGGTGGCGACCTCGCGGGTCAGCTCCCAGACGGCGTCGAGGTTGAGCCGCCCGATCGCCCGCAGCCCCTTCGCGCTCACCTCCTCGGCCGGCGAGGTGAACTGCCCGCCGGCGTTGTTGACGAGGACGTCGACCGCGCCGTAGCGCTCCAGGGTCGCGTCGAGCAAGGCGGTGAGCTGATCGGGCTCGCGCAGGTCGCACGGCAAGGCGAGGCAATCCGCGCCGTCGCCCTCGAGCTCCTCGCGGACCGCCTCCAGCGGCTCCGGCCGACGTCCGCAGATCGCCACCATGGCGCCGGATGAGGCGAAGGCGCGCGCCGTCGCCCGCCCAATCCCGGTGCCGCCGCCGCTGATCAGCGCGACCTTGCCGCGGTTGGCGTCGGCGGCCAGGGCGGGGGTCATTCGCCGCGCCAGACCGGTGCCCGGCCTTCGGCGAAGGCGCGCGGGCCCTCCTTCGCGTCGGCCGAGGCCATCGCCCGGTCATAGGCCGGGGTCCGCCCCTCCCGCAGCGCCGCGAAGCCCTCTTCGACGGTCAGCCCCTCGGTCGCCGCCAGCGTCGCCTTGACCGCACGGGTCGCGAGAGGCGCCGTCGCCTCGACGCGGGCGGCCAGCTCGCGGGCGGCGTCGAGCAGCTCCGGCGCCTCGACGACCCGGTTGACCAGGCCCCAGTGGGCAGCCTTGGTGGCATCGATCGGCTCCCCGGTCAGCAGCATCTCCATCGCCAGCGGGTGCGGTATCCGCCGGGGCAGGCGGAAGATCCCGCCCGAGTCGGCGATCAATCCCAGCTTCACCTCGGGCAGCGAGAAGCGGGCGCCGGGGACGGCAATCGCCATGTCGCAGGCGAGCACCAGCTCGAACCCGCCGCCCGCCGCGTAGCCGTTGACCGCGGCGATCACCGGCTTGTCGAGGTCGAAGAGCTCGGTCAGCCCGGCCAAGCCCCCTGGGCCGAAGTCGTCCGAGTCGCCGGCGGCGTAGGCCTTCAGGTCCCAACCGGCCGAGAAGAATCGCTCCCCGGCCCCGGTGACGATCGCCACCCGCAGCTCCGGGTCGTCCCGCAGCTCGGCGAAGGCATCGCCCATTGACCTGCTGGTCGCCGAGTCGATCGCGTTCGCCTTCGGCCGGTCGATCGTCAGCTCCATCGTCGCGCCGCGCCGCTCGACCCGGATCCCTTCCATCGCGCCCGACCCTACCCCTCGGCCTCCTCGATCGCCCCCGCCAGCCGGTCCAGGGCCTCGGGGCCGAGCGCTGCCTCGATCAGCTCGAACAGCTCTCGCTCCTCGAAGCGCACGTGATCGGCGAGAACCCGGCCCAACGCCTGCAGATCCTCGACCGGCACCGCCCCGGCCTCCAGCCGCAGGGCCTCGCGGCGGATCGTCAGGTGGTCCTCAAGCATCCGGCTCACCGCCGGCCGGTCCACTTCGGCGTGGAGCGCCCAGCCCGGCAGCAGCACCTCCTCCTCGACCCGGAAGTGACGGATCCCGTGCTCGTGCCAGAACTCGAGGAAGGCGCGACGTGCCGGCTCGGGGGACTCGGCGTCGCGCAGCGCCTTTGCCGCGACCAGTGCACCGTGGTGATCGCGCGAGAGGGGCCGGAGTGCCTCGGCTCGCTTCACCCCCCTAGCGTGCCACGAAGCGGCCGACCGCGCCTGCGTCGGCCCAGCGGACGGCGTGGGTGACGAACGGGTAGACGCCCGCCTCGGGGAAGGTCAGCTCGAAGACCCCGCCGCCGCCCGATGGGACGAGCTGGGTGGAGACGCCGTGCAGGGCCTCGGCCGGGTTGCCGTCGTGCTGGAAGCTGTCGAAGATCGTCCCGACCACGTGAAAGTCGCTGTCGAGGGTCGGCCCGGCGTCGACCAGGTAGATCCGCACCGGCTGCCCGACCGGGACCGAGATCGGGTGCCTGAAGTAGCGCTGGGCCCTGCCGTTGAAGGCGACGAAGCGGGGGTTCTGGTTCCGCATCGCCTTCAGCGAAGGCCGCAGGAAACCATGGTCGAGCCGGCCGTAGAACTCGCTCTGGACCAGGGTGATCTCCTTCGCCGGCGGCCGGGCCGCGAGCGGATCGACGATGATCATCCCGTACATCCCCATGCCGATGTGCTGGAGCAGGGGCGCGGTGCCGCAGTGGTACATGTAGACGCCGGGGCGGCGGGCGACGAAGGAGAAAGTCCGGGACTTGCCCGGCGCGACGTCCGCGAAGCCGGCGTTGGGAGCGATCTCGGCGGCGTGGAAGTCGACCGAGTGGAACATCCCGGGGCTATGCCCGTGGCGCTTGTGGGCGTTGTGAAGGGTGACCTCGACCATGTCCCCCTCGGTGGCGCGGACCACGGGCCCCGGCACGGACCCGTTGAAGGTCCAGGCCCGCATTCGCACGCCGGGGGCGACCGGCACGGTTGCCGGACGGGCGTTTAGATGGACCTTCACCGTGGCCGCGGCGCACGGCTGGGCGCCCGCGGCAAGCAGCGTCGCGACCAGGGGTACGAGCGTCAACATCCTCCGCATCAGCCGGGCCTCCTTGGTTGGGGTCCCCGAGCCTATGAGCGGCGGCCGCCGCCGGCATCGGTGCTCTGCCGCCCCCGGCGTGCGGGTCAATACGGACTTCGCCCGTCCATCCTCGGAAAGATGCCCGGGCCCCCTAGTAGGTAGCGCTGCTACCTGCTTCGACCATGTGCGGCGCCCAGCTTGGCCTGCGCTGCCCCCGCGGGCACGTCAATTCCCAACCATCTAGGGGACATCCCCAATAGACGCGGCCCCGGGCCGCTGGAACCCTGGAGATGCAACCAACGATCATCCAATCAGGAGGCATCTCCCATGAACGACGAGACTCCCACAATCGACGACCCCGGAAGCGAACGCCCGGATTCAGCGGAGCCCAAACGGCAGGCAGGGCGACCGCCCCGCCGCCTGCTCCGCTCCTCGAGCGACCGCGTCCTGGTCGGGGTCGCCGGCGGCCTCGGCCGCTACTTCCGGGTCGACCCGGTGATCATCAGGATCGGCTTCGGGATCTCGATCCTGTTCGGCGGGATCGGCGCCCTGGCCTACCTGTTGCTGGCGATCTTCGTCCCCACCGACGGGGAACCCGACCGGGCCCAGCGGCTGGGCGGGCGACTCAGCTCGCTCGGCTTCTGGCGGGGAGCCGGAATGGTGGCGCTCGCCGCGCTCGCCCTGGCGGGGCTTTTCGGACTCGCCGGGGGGGCGGCGTTCGCTGTCGCCCTCGGCTGGGGCGTCCTGGTGGCGATCGGAGTGATCGCGATCGGGGCCGTGCTCGGGCTGACCGCCCTGCGGGGCGGCGCCCGCTGGTTGATCGCCCCGGCGGTGGCGCTGGCGCTGGGCGCGGGCGTCGCCGCCGCCTCGGACCTCGACTTCCGCGGCGGCATCGGCAAGCGCGAGTACCGGCCGTTATCCGTTCGGGCGATCCCCGCCGAGGGCTACCGGCTCGGCATTGGCAGCCTCGACGTCGATCTGCGCAAGCTCGGCTGGGGCAAGCGGCGGGTGGTCAGGGTCAGGGTCGAGCTGGGGGCCGGTCAGGCCGACGTCTACGTGCCGTCGAGGGTCTGCGTCACCGGCCCCACCCATGTGGGAGCCGGGGAGAGCCAGGTGGCCGGCGAGCGGAACGACGGCCTCGATGTCGACCACAGTGCCGGTACCGGCGTCCGCTCTACGCCCCGGCTCGAGATCGACGCCAATGTCCAACTCGGCCAGTTGCGGGTGATCAACAGCGACACCGCCAGGATCGATGACCCCGACTACGGGCCTGGGCCGATGCACGAGGACGCGGCGCCGCAGCGCGCCGCGGAGGCCAGAGCGTGCGCGAACGGGTGAAGCTGGACCCCGTCTCGCTGACGTCGGGGGCGGTGATCGCCGCCCTCGGCGCGCTCGTCCTGCTCGACAGCTCCGGCGGGCTCGACGTCTCGCTCGGCTGGATGGCGGTCGCGCTCACCGGCGCCGCCGGCCTCATCCTGATCGTCTCCGGCCTCGCCGGCGAGCGGGACGGGAGGAGCGGTTGAGGCGGCGGCTTCGCCGAGATACGGGCGCCGGCATCGCCGGCGGGGTGCTGGCGGGAATCGGAGCGCGCGCCGGCATCGACACCACCCTGCTGCGGGTGGGATTCGTCGTGATCGCGGTGCTCAGCGGCGGCCTGGCGCTGCTCGCCTATCTCGTCGCCTGGGCCTCGATCCCGGCGGAGGGGAAGGCCGATGGGCCGCCGCGGCGGCTCGGCCTGCCGACTCGCTCCGGCGGCTGGAAGCTCGCCGCGGGGGTCGGCCTGCTGACCCTCTCGGCGCTGCTCGCCTTCCGCGAGCTGGGCGTCTGGTGGAGCGACGCGCTCTCCTGGCCGCTGGTCCTGGCCGCCTTCGGCGCCGCCCTGCTGTGGCGCCGGGCGCGCGCCGACCAGCCGGCGCCGGGACCGGCCGGGCCAACGGCTGTCGGCCCGGAGCGTTCCGCGCCGCCTTCCTCGCGGCTCGCCGAGCTCTACCGAGGGGTCTTCGGGGTGCTGCTGGTGATCGGCGCCGCGCTCCTCTTCATCTCCTCGAACGACATTTTCGGCGGGGTGCGCGACGCCGCCCTCACCTCAGTGGTCGTGGTCGTCGCTCTCGGGTTGATCCTGGCACCTTTCCTC
>JBBRHQ010000178.1:0-6174 GCA_038222365.1 Solirubrobacterales bacterium | reverse complement strand
GAGGATCAGCCTGCGCTGCTCGAGATGCTCGCCTTCGTCGAGCAGGATCACCGAGTGGCGACCGACGATCGGCTCGAGGATGCGGGCGCCCTCGCCCGGGTGCAGGACGTCGGGCGGGGCGGTGAAGACCTCCTTGATCTCCTCCGGATCGGAGAGCATCACGAAGGGCGGCGTCGCAAGCAGGCGGATCGTGAAGCGAGGGCCGTGGCGGGCCCGGCAGCGCTCCAGGAACGGGATCGGGCGCGACCACCAGCCGATCGTCTGGACCGTCTTCGGTTGACGGGGCCCTGGAGGAAGCGCCGCGGGCATCGACCCCACCCTAAGGCAGGCCTCGACCCCCGAATGTGGCATACGCCACACATCCGGACCCAGCGCGGTGCGTTGCGGCTAGATCCGACCGGCGTCGAGGAGACGCCGCAGGAACCTCTGGGTCGGCGGCTGGCGGGGGTCGGCCAGAATCCGCTCCGGTGGCCCCTGCTCGATGATCGCGCCGTCATGGAGGAAGGCGATCGAGTCGGCCACCTCGCGGGCGAAGCTCATCTCGTGGGTGGCGATCACCATGGTGACGCCCTCGGACTTGAGGTCGCGCACCGCCGAGAGGACCTCGCCGACCAGCTCGGGGTCGAGGGCGCTGGTCACCTCATCGAGCAACAGCGCCCGGGGCCGGGAGGCGATCGCCCGGACGATCGCGACTCGCTGCTGCTGGCCGCCGGAAAGCTGATCGGGGCGGTCCCTCTCGCGGCCGCCGAGGCCGAAGCGCGCCAGCAGCTCGCGTCCCCGCTCCTCCGCCTCGCGCCGAGCCACCCCCTGCGCCCGGCTGGCGCCGAGGACGACGTTGTCGAGCACCGTCAGGTGGGGGAAGAGGTTGAAGGCCTGGAAGACGACCCCGAGTCGCCTGCGGATCGCCACCGGGTCGACCGAGGGATCGGTGATCACCTCGCCGTCGAGGAAGATGTCGCCGTCGTCGATCTGCTCCAGCAGGTCGGCGCAGCGCAGCAGGGTGGACTTGCCCGAGCCCGAAGCGCCGATCAGCGCCACCGCATCGTGCTCGCCGACCGCGAGGCTCACCCCGCGGAGGACCTGACGCTCGCCGAAGGACTTGGTCACCCCCCGGATGTCGAGCACCGGTGGGGCGCTCACGGTGACGCCTCCCGCTCCCTCCCGAGCCGGTCCACCAGCCGTGCCAGCGGCACCGTCACAGCCAGGTAGAGGAGCGCCACCGCGACCAGCGGCGTGTAGTTGAAGGTCTCCCCTGAGGCGATCTGCGCCACCCGGAAGGCTTCCAGTACGCCGAGGATGTAAACCAGGGCGGCATCCTTCTGCAGGGCGACGAAGTCGTTCAGCAGGGGCGGGGCGACGCGGCGGATCGCCTGCGGCAGGATGACGTGGCGCAGTGCCTGTAGCTCGGTCAGGCCGATCGCCAGCGCGGCGTCGCGCTGGCCGCGGTGGACCGAGGCGATCCCCGCCCGGTAGACCTCGGCGACGTAGGCGCTGTAGGAGACCGCCAGGGCGATCCCGCCGAGCAGGATCGGGTCGGTCGGCAGGCCGGGCTGCTGCAGCGCCGGGATCCCGAAGCCGATCAGATAGATCAGCAGGATCACCGGGATCCCCCGGAAGACGTCGACCCAGCCGGTGGCGAGAAGCCGCAGCGGGAAGAGCGCCGGGGCGCGGCTGGTGCGGATCAGCGCCAGGACGAGACCGATGATCAGCACCACTACCTCGACCACGACGAAAATCTTCACGTCAAGCCAGAAGGCGCTGAGGATGCCGGAAAAGTATTTGCTGAAGACGCTGGAGGAGAAAAAGGTCTCGCGCACCGAGGGCCAGCCGGGGCTGGTGAGAATCAGGGCGGCGAGGCCCCCGAGGACGACGACGCTCGAGGCGGCGGCGATCAGCTGGCCGCGGCGGGCGCGGTGGCGCTTCGCCGCGTCGCGGGCAGCCTGGCGGTCACCGATGGCGGCGGTCTCGGACACGGCCGGGCCGATTCTGACCGCCGGGTGGGACGGCTTCGAGGCCGCCCCGGGAGGCTAGCTGGGGAGGTTGGGCGCCCCGGCGGCCTTGCTCATCCAGCGGTTGGTGATCTGCTGGAGCTTGCCCGAGGAGCGCAGCGACTCGACCGCCTTCGAGATGCACGCGGTGAGCGGCGAGCCCTTGCTGAGCAGCGCCCCCCAACGGTCTCCACCGGGCGCCGGGAACTGGCCGACCACGGTCGAGTCCGGCACCTGCACCGCGGTCACGTAGAGCGCCGTCGGCACATCGACGACGACCGCGTCGACCTGGCCGTTCTTCAGCGCGTTGATGACGTCGTTGGAGTTGTCGAAGACCTTCGGATCGGAGCTCGGGTCGATCACGTCGTTGACTGCCTCGAAGCTGGTAGTCCCGACCTGGACGCCGATCGTGGAGTCGCTGAGGTCGGCGAGCGAGGTGGCCTTGGCGGCGTCCGAGTCCTGCAGCGCGACCACCGCCTGGTTGGCCGTGTAGTAGGGCGCCGAGAAGTCGACCTGCTTGGAGCGCACCGGGGTGACGGAGATCTGGTTGACGTCGAAGTCGAAGTCCTTCGGGCCGGGGGCGTAGGAGGCGTTGAAGGGCTCCACCGTCCAGACGACCTTCGACTTCGGGTAGCCGAGCTGATCGGCGATCGCGTATGCGACGGCGCTCTCGAATCCCTTGCCGTTGGTCGGGTCGTTGTCCTCGAAGTAGGGCGGGTAGGCGGGCTTGTCGGTGGCCACGGTGAGCTTGCCCTTGACCTGGGTGGCGAGCTTGGCCGGCGTGCAGTCGCTGGCCGTGGCCCCGGTCAGCTCGGAGGTGGTGTCGCTGCCGGAGCCGCAGCCCGCCGCGAGCACGACGAGGAGGGCGATCAGTGCGAGGGCGGCTGGGAGTCGGGGCACGGTCTGGGTGGCGGCAGGACGAGCGTCGCGCGGATCCTAAGCGAATGCGACTTCGGTGTGCAGCGCGGCGGCCTCCGGGCCGAGGACCTCATGGGCACAGCGCTCCCCCGAGCCAACCGCGCCCTCGAGGAAGCCCTGATAGGCGACGGAGGTGTGCTCGCCGGCGAAGTGGAGGCCGCCCTCCTGGCGAGCGATCGCGCCGAGGAATCCGGTCACCTGACCCGGGAGGAAGGCGGAGTAGGAACCGCGGGACCAGGGGTCCTCCGACCACTGATCGAGCCAGGCGCGGCCGTTGAAGTCACGGCTGATCCCCGGGACGGCGCGCTCCAGCGCCGCCAGCGTCTCCCGGACGATCGGCGCCGGCGCCGGCCCGTGGGCGCGGGTCGCTCGGTAGCGGGTGCCCGCCACCCCACCGGTGTAGACGGTCAGCAGCCCGTCGTGACCGCGCTGGGTCAGCGAGGTGTCCCAGGTGTCGAACAACGGGTCGTCGCTGAGGAGGTCGCCATTCCAGCGGCGGAAATGGGCAGGGCGGTGGCGGAACTGCATCAGCAGCTTCGAGTTGGTGCCCATTCCCAGATCGTCGATCGCCCTGCGCTTCAGGCGGCTGAGCCCCGACCGCCCGAGATCGACGTGGCGCAGGGTCGTGAACGGGATCGCCAGCACCACCCGATCGGCGAGGACGTCGCGGCGCAGGCCCCCGAAGCGCAATCCGTAGCATCCGTCGCGCCGCAGCCAGAGGGCCTCGAGGGGCGCGTCGGTGTGCAGCGTGCCGGCCGGCAGCCCCGCCGCCAGGCGGCGGGGGATCTGATCGTTGCCGCCGCGGACGTGGTAGCGCTCGTCCGAGCCATCGCTGGCCGCCGGGTCGGGGCCGGGCTCCTCGAGCATGTAGAAGAGGTTGGTCGCCGAGAGCCGGCCGGGATCGAGGCCGAACTCCTCCGAGAGGTACTCGGAGACCACCTGGCCGAGCAGCGATGCGGATCCGCCGGGGACGTGCCGGTCCAGCCAGGCCCGGGCGGTCATCCGATCGAAGCGCCGCGCGGCCGGGCTGGCGTAACCGTCGGTCAGATAACCGGTTCGCACGGCGTCGGCTCGCAGGCGGCGCTTCATCGCCCGGAAGCCGCGCAGCACCTCCCTGCGGCGCCGCAGGGCGCCGTCGAGATAGACCAGCGAGCGCACCCCCGAGCGCCGCTTCTCCCAGGCGACCCGGTCCTCGAGGCGCAGACCGAGCTCGGCCACGAGCGCCCGGGTACGGGCGTGATCGGTGTCGATGAACTCTCCCCCGTGCTCGGCGAGCTGACCGTCGGCGAAGCCACGCGCCGTCCAGCAGCGCCCGCCGACCCGGTCGGCGCGGGCCTCATAGACGCTCACCGGCAGGCCCCGTTGATCGAGGCGGTGGGCGCAGGTGAGGCCGGCGAGGCCGGCCCCGACTATCACCACCCTGCGGCGTCCGCCGCTCATAGGAGGCGACGAGGAGCCCGCGCGGGCCGCGAGCGGTCCGGCGGCGATCAGCGCTCCCCCGAGGACGATGCCGCGACCGAGGAACCGGCGCCTCGAGATGGCCGGGCCGGACACGCCGAGCGCCGGCCCGGCCTCAGGAGCTCGCGGTCCCATCCAACCCCTCCCCGATCGACCGCGCCCAGCCTCGGATCGCCTCCCAGTCGCGAAAATCGCCGACCGGGGCGCGCATCGCGCTGACCAGGAGGCGCTCGCGGCGCTTCAGCCGCTCCAGCTCGATTCGCCCGGCAAAGACCTCGTGCCCACGGGCACCGGTCGCTTCCAGCGCCTCCCGGATCCCGACCGGCTCCGCCTCGTCCGGGAGGGGCGGATCGCCGGTCGGCCCACTGCTGAACAGCCACGACGCCCGCCCCTGGAGCTCGGCGCCGTGCGCCTCGAGCAGCTTGCGCGCCGGCTTCAGCCAGCGGCCCGCGTAGACCCCGCTGCCGAGGACGACCGCCCCCGCGCCGGTGAAGCTGCTTACCGAATCCGCGTCCAGGGTGCGGCAGTCGTGGCCGGCGCCGCGCAGCTCGTCGGTGATCGCCTCGGCGATCTCTGCGGTCGCTCCGTACCTGCTGGCGACGACCACCCAGATCTCCTCGATGGCGGCCACGCCCGCAGTATCCACCCCTGCTTGACATGTGACCGTTTAGTCACGTATCCTTTCGGGCATTGGACGCGGTATTCAGAGCCCTCGCCGACCCGACGCGCCGCAAGCTGCTCGACCAGCTCTTCGAGCAGGACGGGCAGACGCTGAGCGCGCTCGAGCGGCGATTGCCGATGACGCGCTTCGGCGTGATGAAACATCTGAAGGTGCTCGAGGAAGCAGGCCTTCTGACCACCAGGAAACGTGGTCGCGAGAAGCTGCACTTCCTCAACCCGGTCCCGATCCGGCTCATCCACGACCGCTGGGTGAGCAAGTACGCGGAGCCGCTGGCGGCGACGCTCAGCGGCATCAAGCGAGAGCTCGAGGAGGAATGATGGACACCTACGACGAGTACGCAGTGATCGACGGCGCCGGAGCGATGACGGTGTTCGAGACCTACATCAAAACCACGCCGGAGCGGCTCTGGGAGGCGATCACCGATCCCGAGATGCGGGCCTCCTACAGCTTCGGAGTGAGGACCGACTCGGAGTGGACCGAAGGCTCGGAGTACCGCTCCTCGGTCCCGGGGGTGATCGACATCGCCGCCGGCGAGAACCTCGAGGTCGATCCCCCGCACCGCCTGGTGCAGACCTTCACCGCCCTATGGAGCGACGAGGTGCAGGAGGCAGGGGCGTCGCGGGTCACCTGGGAGATCGAGCCGGTCGAGGACTCATGCCGGCTCAGGGTCACCCACGACCAGCTTCCCGAGGACGCAAGCTCAGAGCTGTTCGGCGGCTGGCCGATGATCCTCTACGGCCTGAAGACGCTGCTTGAGACCGGCGAGAGGCTGACCACGCCGGGCTCACTACGCTACTCGGGGGCCGCCGGATCGTCCGACTGAGAGAGGCTGCCGCGGCTGGCCGGATTCTCCCGCGCCCGCCCGCGGCAGGCGGTGCGGCGCCCGGTGGCCGACCTCGCGCACGCATGGCGTGCAACAAGTCGGCCAGGTTCTGGAGTGGAGCGAGAGTGGAGACGGCCGGAATCGAACCGGCGTCCGCGACCGCGTTACGAAGGCATCTACAGGCATAGCCGGCTCTTTGGTCTCGCTTCCCGGTGTCCGAGCCGGCGGGCACTGCCGGGAAGCCAGCCCCCTGAAGTGTCCCCTGGCGGCGGAGGCGGGCCGCTTCGGGTGAGCCCGTTTCTGAA
>JBBRHQ010000177.1:0-6265 GCA_038222365.1 Solirubrobacterales bacterium | reverse complement strand
CTTCAGGTCGGAGGCGGTGACCGCGATCATCGGCCCCTCGGGTTGCGGCAAGTCGACGATGGTCCGGTGCATCAATCGAATGCACGAGGAGATACCCGGGGCGCGGTCAGTAGGCGAGGTCCTGCTCGATGACATCGACCTCTATGACCCGGCGGTGGACATCGTCGCGGTGCGGCGCTCGATCGGGATGGTCTTCCAGAAGCCAAACCCGTTTCCGACGATGTCGATCGCCGACAACGTCGCCTCCGGGCTACGCCTCACCGGCGCCAAGCGCGGCGACATCGACGACAACGTGCGCGACGCCCTCCAGGGGGCAGGACTTTGGGATGAGGTCAAGGACCGCCTCGATTCGCCGGGAGCGGGACTCTCAGGCGGCCAGCAGCAGCGCCTCTGCATTGCCCGGGCCCTCGCCGTCGACCCCGAGGTCGTGCTCATGGACGAGCCCTGCTCGGCGCTGGACCCGGTTGCGACGCTGAAGATCGAGGAGTTGATCGGCGAGCTGAAGGAACGGGTGACGATCGTCATAGTCACCCACAACATGCAGCAGGCCTCCCGTGTCGCCGACACGACCGCATTCATGCTCGACGGCGAGTTGGTCGAGGTCGGCCGGACCGACAAGCTCTTCACCACCCCAGACGACGATCGCACCGAACAGTACGTGACCGGGAAGTTCGGTTGATGGAAGAGGGCGGGACCCGCACCCACTACAGGGAGGAGCTGGACCGCCTCCAGGACTCCGGACTGGGTGGGCTCGACATGGTGGTCGGCGCGATTGGGAGGACGCTGGAGGCCATCCAGCACCAGGACATCGAACTGGCGGCGATCGTGATCGCAGACGACGATCGAATCGATGGCCGCTATCTCGAGGTCCACCAAGCGCTGATCACGTTGCTCGCCACCCAGGCGCCGGTCGCCACCGACCTGCGACTGATTGCCGCCCTGATGCACGTGATGAAGAACATTGAGCGAATGGGAGACCAGTGCGTGAACATCTGCAAGATGATCCCGCTCTCGGGGAACGACCCGCCGGCCGACGAAAAGATGGTCGGTCGCCTCGTCCTCATGGGCAAGCACGTCCAGACGGAGGTAAAGCAGGCCAAGCGCTGCTTCGTCGAGCGCGACGTAGCCCTGGCCCGCGACCTGGTCCGCCAGGACGACGTGGTCGACAACCTCAACCGGGAGTGCTTCCACATCGCCCTGGAGATCGGCGACGATCCCGACCGCCGAGAGTGGGCGATGACGATGCTGCTCGCCGCCCGGGCGCTGGAGAGGATCGGCGACAACGCGGTTGACATCGGCGAGCAGGTCGCCTTCATCGTCACCGGGCTCTTCCGCGAGTTCGAGGACGCATCGCATCCGGGCGAGGAGATCCTCAAACCCCAGTGACGGCTTCGGCGCGCCGTTTTCCCCGCAAATCATGGATGGCTCAGACGGCCGGCGGGGCGGCTGTGAACGTCTTGTAAAGATGGTCACCGACGGGTCGGGCCTATCCGCGCTGTCTGCCACCATTGCTTGAAGGCATGCTCTGCGCCGCGATCGACATCGGATCCAACACCACCCGGGTGCTCGTCGCCGAGCCGGCCGGGGGGCAGCTGAAGAAGGTGATGGAGCAGCGCGCCTACACCCGGATCAACAAGGCGCTCGATCGGGACGGCGCGATCGAGCAGCCGAAGATCCACGAGGTCGGTGAGGTCGTCGCAACCCAGGTGCGGCTGGCCGAGGAGCTTGGGGCCGAGGTGATCAAGACGGTGGCCACGGCCGCGATCCGCGAGGCGCGCAACACCGACGAGGTGGTCCATGCGATCTCCGAGGTGGCCGGGGTCGAGGTCGAGGTGCTCAGCGAGAAGGAGGAGGGGCGGCTCTCCTTCATCGGCGCGACCAAGGCCCTTGGGCACCCGGTGAAGGGCAAGATCGGCGTGGTCGACGTCGGCGGCGGCTCCAGCGAGGTGATCCTCGGGACCGTCGACGGCGGGGTCGAGTCGGTCCGCTCCTGGCAGGTCGGCTCAGGGGTGCTCGCCGACGAGCTGATCGAGTGCGACCCGCCATCCCCGGCGGAGATCCGCAAGGTGCGCGACAGGATCGAGGACGTCTTCGCAGGGGTGGAGATCGAAAAGCCCGTGCAGGCCGTCGCGGTGGGCGGTAGCGCCACCTCGCTGCGGCGGCTGGTCGGCGCGGTGCTCGAGTACGAGACCCTGGAGCGCGGGATAAGGGTCCTCGCCGGTGATCCGATCGAGGACGTAGCGCGGCGTTTCGAGCTCGATCCCCTGCGAGTGCGGATTCTGCCCACCGGAGTGCTGCTTTTGGAGAAGATCTCCGAGCTGCTCGGTCAGCCCCTTCAGATCGGCAAGGGCGGGCTGAGGGAAGGCGTCATCCTCGACCTCCTCAACGGCAGCGTCAACGGGTCCTCTCCGGAGGCAGTGGCTGCCTGAGCCGCTTCCTCTGGGGGTTCGCCGCGATGGCTCGGCGTGAGATCGAAGACCTCGAATGCGATCAGCCGTTCGCGCTGGCGGCTGCACGGGTCATCGAGGTGCGCGCCGAGGAGTTGTTCGAGCAGTCGCCCGGGGTCCTAGACCTCGATCGGATCGAGCGGGTACACGACATGAGAGTCGCGGTACGGCGCCTTCAGGCGGCGATCGAGGTCTTCCGCGAGTGTCTTCCGCGGAAGCGACGGCGGGCCGCGCTGAAGCAGCTGCGAGCGCTGGCCGATGCGCTCGGCGAGCGTCGCGACCCTGACGTCTCGATCGAGGCGCTGGAGGGCCTGGCGGCCGAGATCGGGAGAAGCGAGGATCGCAGCATCGCCGCGCTGGTCGAGCGGTTTCAGGAGGAGAAGGAGGCTGCCAACGAGAGGCTCGCCCGGGTGGTGAGCGAGGTGCGGCTGCAGCGCTTGCGCGGCGATCTGGGCGAGTTGGCCGGCGCGGCACGCGAATTCGGCGCTGGGGGGCGTCGGCACTCGTGAAGGCGGTCAAGGTCAAGGGCC
Source organism: Solirubrobacterales bacterium (assembly GCA_038222365.1). Lineage (GTDB taxonomy): Bacteria > Actinomycetota > Thermoleophilia > Solirubrobacterales > 70-9 > JBBRHQ01. The sequence continues at coordinate 3,288 of JBBRHQ010000177.1, read as the reverse complement.
TCGACCCTGCCACCTCGCTGCGCGCCAACGCCACCCGGATCGTCCAGACACGCCTGGAGGAGATGCTTTCCTTCGCGGCTGCAGCCTCCGCCCCCGGCGCAGGTGCCGCCCAACACGACATGAGGATCGCAGCGAAGCGGCTCCGATATCTGCTCGAGATCACCGAAGACTGCTTCGGGCCCGAGGCGCGGAGGGCGCGGAGGGCGGCGAGGGAACTGCAGTCGGTGCTTGGCGACATCCATGACTGTGACGTGATGGCCCCGCTCGTCGCCGAGCAAATCTCCAATCACGCAGGGGAGGATGCCGGCACCGGGCTGGAACTGGTCGCCGCCCACATCGAGGGCAGGCGGGCGCGCTTGTTCGTGCAGTTTCGCGAGCTCTGGCAGGAGCAGGGGGCGGCGAGGGTGTGGGCCGAGCTGCGGCGCGTGTTGCGGGCCTAGCCGCCGGCTGCCACGCCTTCGCTCGCGAGTACGATGAACTCCAGTCAGCCCGGGAGAGAGAGTGCTCGAAGAAGAAATGCGCACGGAGACGGTCGATGTACCCGCCGGCCACGCCGGTGCAGACGGTGCAGGTCTCGATGACCCTGCCCTCTACTTCAACCGCGAGCTTTCCTGGCTCGACTTCAACGAGCGGGTGCTGGAGCTGGCCGAGGAGTCCTCCGTGCCGCTTCTGGAGCGGGTCAAGTTCTGCGCGATCTACGCCTCCAACCTCGATGAGTTCTTCATGGTGCGGGTGGCCGGGCTGTTCGACCAGGTCGAAGCCGGCATCGACGCTCGCGGTCCCGACGGCCTCTCCCCGGGTGAGCAGATCGACACGATCCAGGCGCGGGTCCTCGAGCTCGACGCCAGGCTGAGCCGCTGCTTCAACGGCACTCTGCGCCCGGCGCTCGAAGAAGAGGGCATCCGGATCGTCCCGCTCTCCTCCGCGAGCCAGGCCGAGCGGGCCGAGATCAACCAGCATTTCCGCGAGCAGGTGTTTCCGGCGCTGACCCCACTGGTGATCGGCCTCGGCCGGCCCTTCCCCTACATCTCCAACCTCTCGCTCAGCCTTGGGGTGCTGCTCCGCGACCCTGACGGAGGAAACGAGATCATCGCCCGCGTCAAGGTGCCGAAGGAGCTGCTGGGGCGCTTCCTGCGCGTGGGGGAAGACGGCGACCGCTTCGTCGCTCTCGAGGAGGTGATCGCCGCAAACCTCGACTCGCTCTTCCCGGGGGCCGAGGTGATCGACCACGGCTACTTCCGGGTCACCCGTGATGCCGATTTCACGATCTCCGACGAGGCGGATGACCTGCTCCAGGCCGTCCAGGAGGAGATCCGCGCCCGGCGTTTCGGCGAGGTCGTGCGGCTCGAGATCGCAGCCGGGATGAACCCGATCCTCCGTCAGCAACTGGTCGAGGCTCTGAGCCTCGAGGATCGCGAGGTCTATGAGATCGGCGGGCTGATCGACCTCGCCGACCTCTGGGACATCGACGCCGTTCCGGGGCACTCGGAGCTGCGCTACGAGCCGTGGTCGCCGGTCACCCAGCCGCGGCTGCAGCCCGACGAGGACGAGGCCGTCGACATCTTCTCGGCGATCCGCAAGGGGGACATACTCGTCCACCATCCCTACGACTCGTTCTCGAGCTCGGTCGAGCGCTTCGTCGAGCAGGCCGTCGCCGACCCCGATGTGCTGGCGATCAAGCAGACCGTGTACCGGACCAGCGACGACTCGCCGCTGGTCCCGTCCCTGATCCGGGCCTCGGAGCGCGGCAAGCAGGCGGTCTGCATGGTCGAGCTGAAGGCGCGCTTCGACGAGGAGGCCAACATCCAGTGGGCGAAATCGCTGGAGGAGGCGGGCGTCCACGTGGTCTACGGCATCCCCGGCCTGAAGACGCACGTCAAGGCGATCCTCGTGGCCCGCCGTGAGGGAGACAGGGTGCGCCACTACGTCCACGTCGGCACCGGCAACTACCACCCGAAGACCGCTCGGCTCTACACCGACCTGGGTCTGTTCACCGCCGACCCCGAGATCGGCTCCGACGTCGCCGAGATGTTCAACTTCCTGACCGGGTACGGCCGCCCCGCCGAGTACCGCAAGGTGCTGGTCTCCCCGACCACGATGCGCAAGACGATCGTCGAGGAGATCTCAAGGACGGTCGACGCCCATCACGCAGGGGAGCGCGCCAGGATTGCCCTGAAGATGAACTCGCTGGTCGACGCCGGCTGCATCCAGGCGTTGTATGAGGCTTCGGCGGCCGGCGTTCCGATCGAGCTCAACGTGCGCGGGATCTGCTGCCTGCGCCCCGGGTTGCCGGGGGTATCGGAGACGATCCGGGTGACCTCGATCGTCGGCCGCTTCCTCGAGCACTCGAGGATCTACGCCTTCGAGCGCGGTGAGGAAACCCGGGTCGTGATCGGCTCGGCCGACCTGATGCCCCGCAACCTCGACAGCAGGGTGGAGCTCGTCGCCCCGATCGAGGACCCGGTCCTGAAGAGCGAGGTGATGGACATCATGGAGCGCTGTTTCGCCGACAACACCAACTCCTGGAGGCTCGATCAGAGCGGCCGCTGGACCCGCCTCAGCCCCGATGGCGCCGAGCCGCGAAACGTCCAGCGCGAGCTCCGCGAGCAGCACGTGGCACGGTCGCGGACCGTGCTGTGAGCGCCTGACCCTCTGCTAGTTTGGCCCAGCCGTGCCGCGCCTCTCACTCCTCCCGCGCGATCGCACCTTCTTCGACCTGTTCAGCGAGGCGGGACAGAACACCGTTCGCGCGGCGAAGCTGCTCGACGAGATGATGGGCGTATGGCCCGACGAGTCGGGCCTCGCCCGCGACGTCCTCAAGGCCGAGCAGGAGGGTGACCGGATCACCCACGACATCATCCAGCGGCTCAACCAGACCTTCGTCACGCCGATCGACCGCGAGGACATCTACGGCCTCGCGACCCAGATGGACGACATCGTCGACTTCACCGAGGAGGCCGCCGATTTCCTCGGCCTCTACAAGATCGAAGCGCCGATGGAGCAAGCCGGGGCCCTGACGAAGGTCCTGGTCGACGCCTGCGAGCAGCTCGCCGAAGGACTCGACCACCTGCGCGAGTTCAGGGACCTCGACAGGTACTGGATCGAGATCCACCGGCTCGAGAACGAGGGTGACCGGATCTCCCGTGACGCGGTCGCGTCCCTGTTCTCGGACGGCATCGACCCGATGGTGGTGATCCGCTGGAAGGACATGTTCGCGGTGCTGGAGAACGCGATCGACGCGACCGAGACCGCCGCCCAGATCCTCGAGGGGATCGTCATCAAGAACAG
>JBBRHQ010000176.1:0-6323 GCA_038222365.1 Solirubrobacterales bacterium | reverse complement strand
TGTTCCGCAGCGCCGATCAGGCTCTCTATGAGGCGAAGCGGAGCGGCCGCGACCGGGTGGTCGTCGCCGCTCTGCCGGGGGCCGGGGCGACGGAAGCTGTCCCGGCGATGCTTTCGGCCTGAGCCGTCAGCGGTGGGAGGCGCTGAGCGGGTGGGAGCCGCAGCGGCGGAACATCGGCAGCTTCGCGAGGGGCGCCTCCACCCGGGCGCTGCTGCGCCCGCGGTAGCGCTTCCTGCCACCGCTCTCCTGCCAGCAGCCGGCGGGGAAGTAGACGCGGCGTGAGGTGGCGCCTTCGCTGATCACCGGCGCGACCAGCAGGTCCGGGCCCAGCAGCCACTCCTGATCAGCACCCCGGGCACGACGGTCGGAGGGGTCGGTGAGCCACAGCGGGCGGGTCGGGGGAACTCCCGTCGCCTCGGCGCGGCTCCACAACCGCATGATCAGCGGCGCCGCCCGCAGGTGCAGCTTCGAGAGGCGGCGGTAGATCCTGACCGTCTGGGAGTCGAAGGTCCAGGGTGCGTGGGTGCCGGTCGGCCCAGCGCCGTGCAGGCGAAACACGGGGCTGAGCGCCGCCCACTCTGCCCAGCGGATGAACAGCTCCTTGGTGGTCGGCGGGGTGGTGAGGTCGAAGTAGCCCCCGATGTCGGTGCCGAAGCCGTAGGCGCCCCCGATCGCCCGATTGAGCATGTCGGGAGTGGAGGAGGCGAGGCCCGAGGACCGGGTCCAATCGGTGGTCTCATCCCCGGGGAAGTTGCCGCCCTCATAGGCGGGCGTTCCCGGACGGCCCGTGTAGCCGGCGCGCGTGAAGAACCACAGCCGGCGCTTTGGGTGGCGGCGCTGGTAGCGGTCGATTTCCTCCCTGGTCGCCTTCGCGTAGAGGGTCAGGTAGCGGTTGTGCATGGTGACCCCGGTCTGACCGTCGTGGAAGCGCATACCGAAGAGGACCTCCTCGCCGAAGTCCTGCATGAAGCCGTCGAAGCCGAGGTCGAAGATCTGCCTCACCTGGCGCTTCCAGTAACGCACCGCGGCCGGTTTGGTGAAGTCCAGCAGCGCGATCGCCCGCCCGGTCGTGCTGGTCGTCAGGTAGGGCGTTCCGTCGGCGTGCGTAGCGACCAGGCCCTGCTGCACGGCGCTCGAGTCGGGCTCGACCCAGGGGCGGAGGTAGGCGAGCGGGTGGATGTGGCGGCGCCGCAGGGTCTTGACCACCTCTGCCTGGAGGGCGGCGCTGGTGAAGGTGTGGATCGCCAGCCCGTGGTTGCCTCCCGGAAAGCCCCAGCCCTCGATCCGGTAGGCGCGGATCGGGATCCGGTAGCGGCGCAGGTCGCGCATGTCGGCGCGGAGGTTCGCCTCGTAGTCCTCCTCGGTCTCGCCGAAGTTCTTCACCAAGCGGTCCATCATCGGCCCCAGCGCCCAGCGCGGAGGGACGGGTTGGCGCCCGCTCAGCGAGGTCAGGGTGCCGATCGTCTTTGCAGCGCGGCCGGGGGCGACGACGTAGCGCAGCCGCCTCGCCGAGGCGGAGACGTTCCAGCGATTCGCGCGGTCGGCGGCGAGCTTGAAGCGCCCCAACTGCGGTTGGTCGAGCAGGAAGCCGTAGCGTCGCGAGGAGACGAACTCGCCCAGCGGGTAGTAGGCGGCGGGGGGACCGTTCGGATAGAGCGAGGTGCCGTCGCCCCCCGATCCCCAGCCGGTGGTGCCGTCGATGTTCTCCTCGTTGACGAAGCTGGAGAAGACCTTGCCGCGCTGATCGAGCCCGAGGTGGCGGCCGCCGAAGCCGAAGAACCCCTCGCCGCGGCCGGCGAGGAAGGAGTCGCCGATAGTCGCAACGCCAGTGGAGGGATGGGCGCTTACCCGGACCGAGATTGCGCAGCAGCCCAGGGGGGCGAGATCGACCTTCAAGGTGCGGCCGCTCGGGTCGGTGGTCGAAAGCGTCAGACGCACCCCGCGCCCGGTTCGCTCCGCGCTCAGCACCCGCTTGGCCGCGTACTGGACCCCGGAGCGCTCGCCGCTCATCAGGTTGCCGCCGAAGATGCCCCCGTCGTATTGCTGCAATGACTCGGTCCCGACCAGGAAGCTGAGCGGCGCGTAGAGGGTGGGGGTGGAGGGGTTGTCGAGTCCGGGGGCGATCGGGTCCGCAGTGGAGGGCGTAGTCAGAGGTGCGGGGGCGCGGTTGGGGACCTCGCGCAGCACGGGCCGGCCCGCGGATTCCGAAAAGCTCAGCCGGAACGGGCTGCGCTCGACCACGGCACGGGCCCGGGGGGCTTCGACGACGATGCGGTCACTCTCGGTGCTGCTGCCGGGAGCCGCGGACGCACTCGGCACAGCCACGAGCATCGAGCAGGCGATCGCGGCGAGAGGAAGCCTCATCGGCGCGCCACGCTACCGGCCGCGCCGCGCCGAGCGCCACCTCAGGGCCGCTATGCGGCCCGAAAAGTGCACCGATGGCGCCTACAGCCCCATCCCCTTGCCGAGGATCTCCTTCATGATCTCGTCGGTGCCGCCGCCGATCGGGCCGAGGCGGGCGTCGCGCAGGGCCCGTTCGATCCCGTACTCGCGCATGTAGCCGTAGCCGCCGTGGATCTGCAGCGCCTCATCGCAGATCTCGACCAGGCCGCGCTGGGTGACGAGCTTCGCCATGGTCACCTCGCGGATGCAGTCCTGGCCTTCGTGAAAGAGGCGCAGGGCGTTGTAGGTGATCGCTCGGGCGGCCTCGGCGCTCGTCGCCATCTCGGCCACCTTGTGGCGGATCGCCTGAAACTTGCCGATGGGGCGGCCGAAGGCCTGGCGCTCGCCGGCGTAGGCAATCGTCGCCTCGATCACCCGCCCCATCGCGCCGACCGCGCCGATCGCCATCAGCAGCCGCTCCCAGGCGAAGTTGGCCATGATCAGGGCGAAGCCGCCGTTCTCGGTACCCAACAGGTTTCCCTCGGGGACCTCGACGTCGGTGAAGGAGAGCTCGCCGGTGTCGGAGGAGTGCCAGCCCATCTTCTCCAGCTTCTGGGTCACCTCGTAGCCGGGCATCTCGCGCTCCAGGACGAGGAAGGAGATTCCACCGTGCCCGCCCTCCTCGGTCGTCTTGCAGGCGCAGACGAGGAAGTCGGCGCGGACCCCGTTGGTGATGAAGGTCTTGGCGCCGTTGACGAGGTAGCCGCCGTCGACGCGGCGGGCCAAGGTGCGGATCCCGGCGACGTCGGAGCCGGCGCCGGGCTCGGTGATCCCCAGCGCCCCCACCTTCTCGCCGCGGATCCCGGGGACGATCCAGCGTTGGCGCTGCTCCTCGGTGCCGAAGTTGAACACCGGCGGCATCGCGATCGAGGCGTGGGCGTTGAGCCCGGCTCCGACCCCTCCCGAGGCGCCTGAGCCTGCCAGCTCCTCTACCCAGACGGCGTCGTGCAGGTGGGTGCCGCCCTGGCCGCCGTATTCCTCGGGGAACTTCAGCCCGAGGAAGCCGAGCTTCCCGCAGCGCTCGAACAGCTCGCGCGGGAACTCGCGCGCCGCCTCCCACTCGGGCACGTGGGGCGCGATCTCATTGGCGACGAAGCGGCGCACGGTCTCGCGCAACTCTTCGTGCTCCTCGCCGAACGGCGGCAGCAGCGCCCGGGTGCCGCTGTCGCGGATCACGCTCACGGCGCCCGCCAGTCCTCGAGCATCGTGTAGCCACGCCCGGCGTGATCGAAGCCGAGAAGGTCGCCCTGGGGGTTCTTGCGGCCGCCGTGGTGGTAGGCGCGGACCTCGCGGATCAACCCGTCGCGAAACCCGAACCACTCGGTGCCGCGGTCGAGCCGCCGCTGCCCGGACTCGGGGTCGCGCCAGGTCATCGTCCACTCGATCACCACCTCGTCGTCACCCTCGATCCCGTGCTCGAGGTACCACTGGCCGTCGATCTTGGCGACCGCCCAGGCGGCGTGCTCGCCGATCGTGCGGCCGCCCTGGTGCGGGTCCAGCCGGGTGTAGTAGTGGACGGCGTCCTCGGTGAAGTGCGCCGAGATCCGTTCGGCGTCGCCCGTGTTAAGCGCCTCGTAGTAGGAGCGGACGTGCTCGAGCTCTGACATCGATTGCTATTCCGTCGCGGGTTCGGAGGGGTGGGACCTTTGAGCTGTCATTTAGACGCTTGAAAGGTCCCACGTCCGTGTGCTGGGGGGCAGGACAGCTGTCGTCCCCCCCTAGAGCCCGTAGGAGCGGCCGATCACGTCGAGCATGATCTCGTCGGTCCCCGCGCCGATCCGGTTCAGACGGACGTCCCGGTAGGAGCGCTCCAGCTCGTACTCCTTCATATAGCCGTAGCCGCCGAGGATCTGGATGCACTCGTCGGCGACCTCGCAGGCGACCCGGGAGGCGAACAGCTTCGCCATGGTGATCTCGCGCACCGGGTACTCGCCGTTGGCGAAGCGCCAAGCCGTCGCGTAGGTGAACTGCTTCGCCGCCTCGGTCTTGGTCGCCATCTCGGCGAACTTGTGCCGGATCGCCTGGAACTTTCCGATCGGCCGCCCGAAGGCCTCGCGCTCCTTGGCGTACTCCAGGGTGCGCTCGATCATCCGCTCGGCCCCGGCGTGGCAGCCGGCGGCGGCGACCAGGCGCTCTCCCTGGAGCTCCCAGCTGATGTGGTAGAAGCCCTTGCCGACCTCGCCAAGCACCGCGTCGGCGGGGACGCGGAGGTCCTCGAAAGCGAGCTCGCCGGTGTCGGAGGCGTGCATCCCCATCTTCTCCAGCTCGGCGGAGACGCTGAAGCCGGGGACCTTCTCGCCGGCCTCGTCGCGCAGGTCGACGACGAACAGGGTGATCCCCTCGTGGCGCGCCTCGGGGTCGGTCTTCGCGACCAGGACGATGAAGTCGGCCCGGGGGCCGTTGGTGATGAAGGTCTTCGAGCCATTGATGACGTACTCGTCGCCGTCGCGGATAGCGGTGGTGCGGATGCCCGCCACGTCTGACCCCGCGCCCGGTTCCGTTATGCCGAGGCAGCCGATCTTCTCGCCCTTGATCCCTGGGACCAGATAGCGCTGCTTCTGCTCCTCGGTTCCGAGCAGGTGGATCGGCGGCAGCACCATGTCGGTCTGCACCGCGAAGCCCATGTTGGTCCCACCCGAGCCGGAGTAGCTCATGCACTCGGCGCGGACCAGCGAGTAGTAATAGTCGCCCCCCTGGCCGCCGTATTCCTCCGGGAAGCAGAGGCCGAGGAAGCCAAGCTCGCCGGCCCGCTTCATCGCCTCGGTCGGCCAGTAGGTCTCCTCCCACTCGTTGCGGTGGGGGTAGAGCTCCTTCTGCACCCAGGACTGAAGCGATTCCCGCAGCGCCTCGTGCTCGTCGCTGAAGATGAAGTGCTTGCGGCCCGCCGCGTGGTCGGGCTTGATCACGTTCGAGGCGCCGTTCGTCCTAGTCGCTGTGGCCACTGCTCGTCTCCTCTTGGTCGATCCGCTGAAGCCCGCCGCTGGAGGGTCAGCTTCCTCCCGCACAGGGGGCGTGAGCCGAACCAAAATACAGCGAGGCGGGCAGAGCGGACAGTAGCACTTCCTACTTTCTAGCAGGTGCTATCGTGGCGCGCGAGGAGCCCAAGCGCGAGCCCATCAGGCAAAGCGCGAGCATTGGCCGATGCCCGACTACGAAAAGGTCAACTACGAGGTGGCCGGCGGGGTCGCGACCGTCACCCTCGACGACCCCGAGAAGCGCAACATGCTCTCCGGGCAGATGCTGTCCGAGCTCGTTGAGGCGATCAAGACGGCGCGCGACTCCGATGACGTCCGCGCGGTCGTCCTAACCGGAGCAGGGGAGAAGGTCTTCTGCGCCGGCGCCGACCTCGGCGGCTTCGGCGCCGACGCGCCGCTGGTCGACAAGCACTTCGCCTCCGAGCGCTTCCTCGAGTTCTTCCGGCTGATGCCCCGGCTCGGCAAGCCGTCGCTGTGCGCCCTGAACGGACACGTCCTGGCCGGCGGCATGGGTCTGGCGCTCTCCTGCGATCTGCTGATCGCGAAAGAGGGCGCGACGTTCAGCACTCCCGAGATCAACGTCGGCGCCTTCCCGTACATGATCATGGCGATCATCTACCGCAACGTTCCCCGCAAGAAGGTCAACGAGATGATGCTGCTGGGCGAGCGAATCGGTGGCGAGGAGGCCGTGCAGCTCGGGCTCGCCAACAAGGTCGTGCCGGAGGGCGAGTTCGACGCCGCGGTCGATGAGTGGGCGGCCAAGCTGGCCTCGAAGAGCCCGGTGCTGATGAAGATCGGCCACGACGCGATGTACCGCCAGCAGGACATGGCGCTCGACGACGCGCTCGAGTTCCTGCGCAGCCAGCTTTCGCTCACCTTCAGCACCGAGGACATCCAGGAGGGCGT
>JBBRHQ010000175.1:0-6323 GCA_038222365.1 Solirubrobacterales bacterium | reverse complement strand
CCATCGCCCTGCAGAACGTCCCAGAGGGCACCAGCGTCGCGCTGCCGATGGCCGAAGCGGGGTTCAGCCGGGGTAGGCAATTCTGGGCAGCGGTGGGGAGCAGTTCACCGCAGGTGCCGGGAGCGGTCATCGCCTACGTGGCAGTCGAGCAGGTGAAGTCACTCCTACCGCTGTCCCTCGCCTTCGCCGGCGGGGCAATGCTTGCTTTGGTCATGGCCGAGGTGCTGCCGCGGGCGTTTGAAAAGGGCATAGCCCGAGCGCCCGTTCTCGGTTTCGCCGCCGGTGCCGCGGTAATGCTCGCCCTGAGCGCGGCACTGGGCGTCTGAGGCAGCGGCGTCATCCTCTTCCAGATCACTGCAATGCTTGGACGCCAGGCTAGATGGAGAGGAAATTTGGCGATATGGACGGGTTGAGTGGCGACGTGTACGTCGAGGCGAGCCCGGCGGGCGGTTGGTTGGTCAAGCTCACCGGCGTCGCCGCCCCGATTTCTCGTCATGACCTAGAAGAAGAGGCCCTCTCCAGAGCAGACGCCTATCGCCGGGGCATGGACCGCGATGCGCCGGGCCGAGTCAACCAGGCTGAGCAAGGTGAGATTGTCGGGCTCAAGGACGGCTCCAAGGTGCTCGTTCGGCCGGTCACGGCCGCCGACAAGCCGCTGTTTATCGCCGGATTTGCCCGCCTCGGGAAAGAGTCGCGCTACAGCCGATTCCTGACGGCAAAGAAGCGCCTCTCAGACGGCGAATTGGCGTTCTTTACGGAACTGGACCACCACGGCCACGAAGCGCTCGGCGCCGTTGACCCAGCCACGGGTGAAGGTCTAGCGGTAGCCCGATATCTGCGTGATCCCGCGCGCCACGGGATCGCTGAGGCCGCTGTCGCGGTCATCGATGACTGGCAAGGGCGCGGGCTGGGCAGAATCCTCCTGGAGCGCCTCGCGATCCGCGCTCATGACGAAGGCATTCGTTACTTCAACGCCAGCCTGTTTGTCGAAAACCGCTCCATGCTGGCGCTCTTTGAACACCTCGGAACGGTCCACATCACCGGTCGCTACGGGAACACGGAGGAAATCGACGTCCAGCTCCCGATCACTCGCGACGAGCCTTCCCAGCTAACCGAAGCCCTGCGGATCGCCGCGAGCACACCCGACGGCATCTCGATGAGGGTCCCGGAAAGAGCGGCTCCGACCTGAGGAAGTTTCCCGAGCCTTCGCTTTGCCTAGTTGCCGGCAACGCGATGCCCGGGGTACGCTCGAGTCTGCCGGCGCATGCAAGTTCGCCCACGCAATCACGCAATTCGGGAGGCCGAGCTCGGCGCTCTGATCGACTGGTGGGAGACCGCGAATTACCTGACGGTCGCCCAGATCTACCTGCAGGAAAACCCGCTGCTTCGCGAGCCACTGCGGGCCGGGCACATCAAGCCGCGATTGCTCGGCCACTGGGGGACCTCGCCGGGGCTCAACCTCATGTATGCGCAGCTCAACCGGCTGATCAAGCTGCACGATCAGGACGCCGTCTTCATCGCCGGGCCGGGCCACGGAGGACCGGCGATCGTGGCCAACGCTTATCTAGAGGGCACCTACTCCGAGATCTACCCGGAGGTGAGCCGCGACGTCGAGGGGCTGCGCCGGCTTGTGCGCCAATTCTCCACGCCCGGCGGCATTCCAAGCCACGTCAGCGTCCCGACCCCAGGATCCATCCACGAAGGAGGCGAACTCGGGTATGCATTAGTGCACGCGTTCGGCGCAGCGTTCGACCATCCCGAGCTGCTGGTCGTGTGCGCGGTCGGCGACGGAGAGGCAGAGACCGGGCCGCTGGAAGGCTCGTGGAAAGGGGTGCGCTTCCTCAACCCCGCCCGCGACGGGGCCGTGCTCCCGGTCCTGCACCTCAACGAGGCAAAGATCTCCGGGCCCACGGTGCTGGGGCGCGCCCGCGAGGAAGAGGTCATCGCCCTGCTGCACGGTCACGGCTACGCGCCTGTCGTGGTCAGCGGGTCGGACCCGCGCAAGGTCCACCGGCGCTTCGCCGGGGCGCTGGACGACGCGTATGCGTCGATAACCGAGTTCCAGCGAAGCGCCCGTGAGGACGGTGAGCGCGGCCGGCCGGCCTGGCCGGCAATCGTGCTTCGCACCCCAAAGGGCTGGACCGGACCGCGGGAGGTTGATGGTCACCCGGTCGAGGGCACCTTCCGCTCCCATCAGGTTCCTCTCGCCGGCGTCCGCGAGAACCCCGAGCACCTGGCGATGCTGGAGCGCTGGATGCGCAGCTATCGGCCGGACGAGCGCTTCGACAACGAGGGGCGCCTCGTCGAACAGCTCCAATCGCTGGCGCCAGAGGGCGATAAGCGCATCGGCGCGACCAGCTACGCGAACGGGGGGCGGCGCCTGCGCCCACTTGAGGTCCCCCCGATGAACCGATATGCGGTCACGATCGAGGACCGCGGCGCCACGATGGCCGAGACGACGCGCCCGCTCGGAGAGCTGCTCCGTGACCTGATGGATTCCAACCGGGGCCGATTCCGTCTCTTCTGCCCCGATGAGACCAACTCCAACCGGCTCGGCGCGGTCTTCGAGGTGGAGGAGCGCTGCCTGATGGACGCCCGTCCCGACGACGAGGGTGTGTCGCCGGATGGACGCGTGATGGAGGTTCTCTCCGAGCACCTATGTCAAGGGTGGCTGGAGGGCTATCTGTTGAGTGGTCGCCACGGGCTGTTCGCGACCTACGAGGCATTCGCGATGGTCTCCGCATCGATGGCAATCCAGCACGCCAAGTGGTTGGAGGAGGCGGAATCCTTGGATTGGCGCGAGCCGGTGGCCTCGCTAAACGTCCTGCTCACCTCTACCTGCTGGCGTAACGACAACAACGGGTTCAGTCACCAGGGGCCAGGGTTGATCGACTCAATGATCTCGCTCCGCGGCAGCGTCGTGCGGGTCTACTTCCCGCCCGACGCCAACACCCTGCTTTCGGTCGCCGATCACTGCCTGACCAGCCGCGACTACCTCAACCTGATCGTGGTTGACAAGCAGAACCATCTCCAGTACTTCGAGCTTGAGGAAGCGAAGCAGCAGGCGGCGGCGGGCGCCTCTATTTGGGACTGGGCTGGCAATGACGGCGAGGGCGAACAGGACCTGGTGCTCGCTTGCATCGGCGATGTCCCGACGATGGAGGCGCTTGCGGCGGCGGCCCTGTTACGTGAGCACACTCCCGAGCTGCACTTTCGCTTCGTGAACGTGATCGACCTGATGGCGCTCACACCAGCGGAGCTCCATCCGCACGGGCTAAGCGAGGAGCGTTTCGAGGAGCTCTTCGGAACCGATCTCGAAGTCGTGACGGCGTTTCACGGATATGCGCGTGCTTTGCATCAGCTACTCCACGGCCGGTTGCACCCGGGTCGCTTTCACGTCCGCGGCTACAGCGAGATGGGCACGACGACGACCCCCTTCGACATGGTGGTGCTCAATCAGATGAGCCGCTACCACCTCGCACTGGAGGCTCTCCACCGCAGCCGCCACAGGCCCGCAGGCGCCGATCACCTCGAGGAGCACTGCCACGCAATGCTCGCGAAACACCACGAGTTCATCCGCGAGCACCTCGAAGACATGCCCGAGGTCCGCGACTGGACCTGGACAGGTTGATGTGAGCGCCTCCACGGTCCTGGTCGTAAACGCCGGCTCCACGTCGCTGAAGCTGCGCCTGCTGGATAACGACGACGCCCTCATGGCGAGCTGCGACGTCGACACAGCCGATGATTGGGAGGCGGCACTGGAGGACCTCCTCGACCAAGCGGCGGCACCGGACGCCGCGGGACACCGAGTCGTTCACGGAGGCGAGCGCACCGAGCCCGCGCTTGTCGCCAACGAGCTCGAGCAGCGCCTCGAAGACCTCGAGGAGCTTGCGCCGCTGCACAACCCACCCGCGATCAGGATGATCCGGGCTCTGCGCCGGCTGCGACCACAGCTTCCAACGTTTGCCTGCTTTGACACCGCCTTTCACCGCAGCCTTCCGCCCCCTGCCGCCACCTACGCCCTCCCTGCAGCTTGGAGCGAGCGCTGGCCGTTGCGCCGCTACGGATTCCACGGCCTCTCCCACGCCTACGCGTCCCGGCGTGCCGCGGAGATTCTCGACCGACCGCCATCCGGGCTGCGCCTGGTCACCGCCCACCTCGGCGCTGGTGCCTCGCTGGCTGCGGTGACCAGTGGACTCTCGGTCGACACGACGATGGGATTCACGCCCTTGGAGGGGCTGGTGATGGCGACCCGATCGGGCAGCGTCGATCCAGGACTGCTGTTGTGGGTCCAACGCCACGGCGGACTCGATCCCGATGAAGTCGAATCGGCGCTCGAGCACGATTCCGGCCTCCTCGGGGTCTCCCGGCGGTCGGGCAGCATCAGCGAGCTATTGGAGGCGGCGGCCGAGGGCGACGAGCGCTGCGACCTGGCGGTCGAGGTCTACATCCATCGCCTCCGGGCAGGGATTTCCGCGATGGCCGCTGCGATGAACGGGCTCGACGCGCTGGTCTTCACCGGTGGGGTCGGTGAAGGCTCTTTCGAGATTCGCGAGCGGGCGTGCTCAGGCCTTGGCTTCCTGGGGCTGGCGATCGATCCTGTAGCCAACAAGGGCGTGAATGGTCAGGACGCAGACCTCAGCGCCCCAGGGACAGCGAGGGTGATTGTCGTCCGGGCCCGTGAGGATCTCGAAATCGCCGCCCAGGTCCGAGCTGCGGTCGGCCGACAACGCTGAGCCGATCACTCGGGGTGGTCTGCCAGGACTTCCTCGACGTGCCGAAAGTATTCCTGCAGCCGCTCGATCTGCAGGAACTTGTCCGTGATCCGCTGGCGAGCTTCGCGGCCCATCTCCGCGGCGCGCTCACGGGTGCAAGCCCGATTGTCGCCAACACCGCTCCGACTGTCCCCGCCGTCATCGCCTGGTTCTTGGGGGAAAACGCATCGATAGTCGGCGGCATGATCCAGATGCGCCTGCCCCTCAAGCCGTCCCAGACGAAGGCGGTACGAGAGAAGACCAGGGCGTCGGCACCGGTGAGATAAGGCCGCAGAAAGTCCCAGCCCCGATTGACGAGCTCGTTCGGGTCCTCGACGCCAACATGACAGCGCCAAATCACCGCCGCGCCGTTGGCGTGCAGGCTGGATACCAGTCCCGCGGTCTGGGGGTCGTGCAGGAAGACGACGTCACCTGCCCGAACCACGCTGGCCAATGCCTCGGAGGGGCCCTCGAGCGCGCTTTCGTAGGCGCTGCGTTCGTCAGGCCCGAGCACTCCGCCGTCTCCGGACGCGCCGTGCAGGTTGTTGTGGATGCGCTTGGTGACCTCGAAAAAGCGTTGGTCTCCCCCGATCACCACCCAGCGCACGTCGACCCCGGCGCCACGTCCGTAGGCGAGATAGGAGCGGAGCATCTCTGCGACTCCACCTCCCCGGGCCGTCGAGTTGACATGCCATATCACTCGCCCAGCGAGATCCTCGCGCGCCCTCGCGATATCGGGCTCGATCTTCTTGAACTGATCGCCGGCCACCGAGCGAAAGCGCTTGGGCGACAGGGCCGGGAGGTGGACCTTCGTCAGGGTCTGCATGTCTGCACCGGAGCCGCTGCCTCTTACGGCTTGGTCTGGACCACCATTACGTCTGGTGCACGCTCGTAAACCTAACTCAGCGCCTCCCCGCGGCTTGCTCTAGCTTCCGTTGGGTGAATAACCAAACCCCTGATCGAAAGCCACACGTCCTGATCGCCGGCGGCGGGATCGCTGGCCTTGAGGCGATGATGGCGGTCCGCGATCACGCTGGCGGCCGGGCGGAGATTACGCTCGTCGCTCCTGACCCCGACTTCGTCTACAAGCCGTTGATCGTCGAGGAGCCATTCTCCTCCCAGCCCGCCGAGCAGCACGCCCTCGCCCCGATCGCCGAGGAGTTCGACGCGAAGTTCATCCAGCAGGGCGTCGAAGAAGTGCGCCCCAAGGAGCACTCTGCCGAGCTAGCTGACGGTTCGACTCTCGACTACGACAAGCTCATCCTCTGCATCGGCGCCCGCCCTCGGCCGGCCTTTCCGGACGTAGT
This sequence comes from Solirubrobacterales bacterium, assembly GCA_038222365.1. Taxonomy (GTDB): domain Bacteria; phylum Actinomycetota; class Thermoleophilia; order Solirubrobacterales; family 70-9; genus JBBRHQ01. The sequence continues at coordinate 262 of JBBRHQ010000175.1, read as the reverse complement.
CTCACTGCGTACCGATGGAACCGTCCTCCCAATCGACTCGCTGCTAAGAGAGACCGAGTCCAGCGAGTCGGGGGTGATCGCCTTCGTGATTCCTCCGGGCAGGACCTGGCCGCTGCCCGTCTACGAGCTGGCGCTGATGGCAGAGCGGCGGGCTCGCGAGCTGGGTGTGCAAGGCGTCGAGTGTTGCGTGGTGACGCCAGAGGAGAGCCCCTTAATCGTCTTCGGCCGTGCGGCCAGCGATGCGGTCAGCTCGCTCCTGAGC
>JBBRHQ010000174.1:0-6344 GCA_038222365.1 Solirubrobacterales bacterium | reverse complement strand
TCCCGCCTGGCAGCGCCACCGGGTGGCCGGCGGTGTGCCGGCCACGCCGGTCATCGATCGCCACTACTTCCACTCGATCTACTTCCGCGAGCCCGGCGGCGTCCTCTTCGAGATCGCCACCCTGGGCCCGGGCTTCACTGTGGACGAGCCGCTCGAGCACCTCGGCGAGAAGCTCTCGCTGCCGCCCGACTTCGAGCACCTGCGCGAGGAGGTCGAGCCGAAGCTGCGCCCGATCACCAATCCCCGCTTGGCCGCAACGAAGTAGCTCGGCAAAGCCGTCCCCGGACGCGGAAGCGAGCGAGCGAGCGAACGAACGAGATGGTGGGTGATCTGGGGCGCGAGCGAGCGAGGGCAGAGGAGACGGCGCCCGATTTCGTCTGGCGGGACGCTGGGCGGACCGTCGTCTTCCGCGGTGAGGGACTCGGCTCGGCGCCGGAGCTGCTCGCCGAGCACGGCTTCGGCTCCTTCGAGCTGCTCTCGACCGAGCGGGCGCTGCGCTCCGCTCCCGGTCTCAGCGAGGCCGCCGCGAAAACGCACCTGGTCGCGGCGGGCGGCGTCCCGGAGGCCGCCGCCGAGATCCTCGGCGCGGCCGAGGTCGCCGATTGCCTCGTCGCCCTCGGCGGCGGCCGGGTGATCGACGCCGCCAAGGCAATCGCTGCGGTCAGCGGGGCGGAGGTGGCGGCGATCCCGACGACGATGTCGGGCGCGGAAATGACCGCGATCCACCGCCTGCCGGCAGGGGCCGAGAGTCGCGCCGGCGGCCTGGTGCGCCCCTCCGCGGTGATCGCCGACCCTGAGGCGATGACCTCGCAGCCCGAGCCCCGGCTCCGCGCCAGCTCGATGAACGCCCTCGCCCACGGCGCCGACTCCCTCTACACGCCGTTCGCAAACCCGGTCTCACGGATGACCGCGTTGCGCGGCGCGGAGATGATCTCCGCGGCGCTCGACCAAGAGCGCGAGCAGCGCGATCGACGCTCCCTCGCCCTCGGCTCGATCCTCTGCGGCTACGCGATCGATTCGGCCCTCTTCGGTCTGCACCACGTGATCTGCCAGACCCTGGTGCGGGTCTGCGGCAGCGCCCACGCCGACACCAACGCGGCGATCCTGCCGCGGGCGATGGCCGCGATGCGGGAGCGGGCGCCGGCACAGATCGAGGCGCTCGCCGAGGCGATCGGGACCGATCCCGCCGGGATCGAGCGGCGGATATTCCAGCTGGGCGGAGAGTCGGCCGGGCTCGGCGCGGCCGGTGCCGATCGCTCCGGGCTGGAGCGCGCCCTGGACGCGATCGAGGCCCGCCCGGAGCTGGGCTTCACGCCGGATCCTCCGGGGCGCGAGGATCTGCGCCGGATCATCGAGGCTGCCTGGTAGGAGGGCATCTTCGGGCAGGCTGTAACGCGGCCGACCCGATCGTGTAGCGCTCTTCGTGAGCGAAGAGCAGCTTCAGCGCTACCACGACTACACGCGCAAGCACGGGGTCAACTGGGCGATGTACCTGCTGGCACGGTTGATTCTCCAGCCGGCCTTCCTGATCTACCTCCGTCTCTCCCGCCAGGGCCGCAAGAACACCAGGGTCAAGGGCGGCCTGCTCGTCGCCTCCAACCACCGCAGTTTCCTCGACCCTTTCGTGATCACCGCCTGCCTTCCGTGGCGGCGGCCGATCAACTACGTGGCGAAGATGGAGCTCTTCTCGAAGCGTTGGCAGGGATGGGTCCTCTGCCGCTGCGGCGCCTTCCCGATCCGCCGCGGCGAGTCCGACGAGGAGGCGATGATGACGGCGCGGATCGTGCTCGAGCGTGGCGGTACCGTCTTGATCTTCCCCGAGGGAACCAGGATCCGGACCGGCTCGCTGGCCAGCCCGAAGCGCGGGGTCGGCCGCCTCGCCCTCCAGACCGGCGCACAGGTCGTACCGGCCGCGGTGCTCGGCAGCGAGGCGGTGCGGCGCGGATGGCGGATCCGCCCCCGCAAGGTGACGTTGCGGATCGGGCGGGCGACCACCTTCCCCCGCTCCGAGCGCCCGTCGCCGGCCCTGGCAGCGACCGTGACCTCGCGCATCTGGCCCAACGTCGAGCTGCAGTGGGAGGACCTCGGGGGGCTTCCGCCGATGCGTCGGGCGGCGGTGATCGGCGCCGGCAGCTGGGGGACCGCGGTCGCCGTGCTGCTGGCGCGAGGCGGGCTCGAGGTGCAGCTCGGTACCCGCAGTGCCGAGCAGGCCGAACAGATCTCCGCGGAGGGCCAGAACAGTCGCTACCTCGAGGGCGTCACCCTGCCCGATTCGGTCCGGGTCAAGCAGGCCTCCGAGATCGAGCTCGCGGGCCTCGACCTGATTTGCCTGGCGATCCCCTCCTCCGCGCTTCCTCAGGGGGTCGGCGCGATCGCCGATCGGATCGGTGGCCGTACCGCGATGCTGCTTCTCAGCAAGGGCCTGGTCGCGCCCCAGGGTCAGCTCCCCTCCGAATACGTCGCCGAGCGCGTCCGGGCCCGGGCGATCGCCTGCCTCGGCGGGCCGGCCCACTCGCGCGAGGCAGTCTCCGGCTCCGCCGCCCTGGTGCTCGGCTCCGCCGACCCCGACCTCCGCTCTCAGGTTGGCGATGTCTTCGACCGTGCCGGACTGGTCTGCGAGCGCTCCGACGACGTGATCGGGGTCGAGATGGCCGGTGCAGCGAAGAACGCCGCAGCGCTGGCCGCCGCCGCGGCCGTGCCCCACGGGCTGAACGCGGCCGGAATCGCCACCGCCGAGGTCTGGCAGGAGTGCGTCGACTACGCGATCCATCGCGGCGCGAAGCTCGAGACCTTCACCGGTCTCGCGGGGGTCGGCGACCTGACGGCGACCGTGCTGGCGCCCGACAGCCGCAACCGGCGCGCCGGCGAGCTGCTCGGCTCCGGACGCAGCCGGGAGGAGATCAGGGCCGAGATCGGTCAGGCCTCCGAGGGTCTCGACTCAGTGCCCCAGATCGCCGAGACGATCGCCGCCGCCGGGCTCGACGCGAGCGCGATCGGCGGCCTGGCGACCCTGATCGAGGGCGAGATCGGGCCCGAGGAGTGGGTCGCAGGGCTGCGCCGTGCAGAGCGCTCAAAGCAGGCCGCCTAGCGATGGGGCCACAAGTAACCTTGCCTGGTGAGCAAGAGCGAGACCGTCGAGCCGGCAAGCCTCGACCCCGCCGCCAAAGCGGAGCTCGACCGCGCCTTCGAGGACCTCTACCGGGCACATCTTCGCGACGTCTACTCCTACGCCTACTACCGGGTCGGCAACCACCACGACGCCGAGGACCTGACCGAGCAGGCCTTCTTGCAGGCCTATCGCCACTTCGACCGGGCGCGGCGGGAGTCGAACGGCCGGCCGCTGCGGCCGTGGCTGATCCGGATCGCCCACAACCTCGCCTCCAACTACTACCGCGACCGCTCCCGCCGGCCCCAGACGCCGCTGGAGAACGCCGACCCGATCCCCGCCCAGCACGGGACCGAGGCGCTGGTCGAGGGGCGCGAGGAGCTGCGGCGGGTGATGGAGAACCTCGAGCACCTTCCCGACGACCGCCGCGAGGCGCTGATCATGCGCTTCGCCCTCGGCATGGACAACCGCGAGATCGCCCGCGCCCTGGGGCGCACCGACGGCGCCACCAAGGTCCTCATCCACCGCGCGATCAAGCAGCTCCAGGAGGAGATGAGCCACGATGAGTGACGCAAACCTCGACATCGAGCGGCTGCTCGGGGACGCGCTGCGGCCGATGGAGCCCCCGGAGCGGCTCTCGCAGCGGGTCGAGAGCACCCTGGCGGCGGTGACCCAGGCCGCCGCCGCCGAGCTCTCCAGCTGGGCCGACGAGCTCTCCGAGAGCGAGCTGCGGGCGCTGAGCGAGCCGCGCAACTGGGTCCGGCCGGTTGTGGCGGTCGCGGCCGGCGGGGTGGCGACCGGCGCCCTCGTGCTGCTCGAGGCGCGCCGCCGCGGCCGCCAGCAGACCGGCGGGCTGCGAAATGTCGCCGGCCAGCTCCGCTCGCGCTTCTAGCCCGCCCGCCTGCCGAGACTGCAAAAAGTCACCAGATAGATGACTCAGATCACTCTCGCCGGCGGGGCTCGCGTTACGTTGCCGGAGCCGGGGGCCGCCCTCCGCCCATCCGCTGCTTCGGCGTCGTCAACCCGGCGCCGATCCCGAGCAGGCCGAGGATCAGGTGGAAGAAGTTGTCGGCGGTGTTGACGGGGATGAACCCGAGGATGCTCTCGCCGCCGCCGATGATGAACCCCCAGATCGCGATCACGATGTAGACGAGCCCGAGCCCGAGCGCGTAGCCGCGGGCCGCGTAGCCGGCGACCAGGAGGCCGATCGCACCGGTGAGGATGTGGACGAGGTTGTGCCAGCCGTTGACGTCGAGGACCCCGAAGGCGTCGTCCACCGTCCCCGGCGAGCCGAAGCTCGAGCTGTAGAAGAAGCCGATGATCCCGCCGATGACGAGAACGCCGCCGACGAGCGTCGCGTAGAGCCTGGCTGGGCTTGCCCCTTGCATTCGTCTGATCTTGCTGCCCGAGGCGGACGGCTGCGGGTGATCCGCCGCGGCAGCGGTGGCGTAGCCTCATTCACCGATGGCAACCAGGAGGGAAAAGGCCGAGCGTCTCGGCGACGAGGATTTGATGCCGCTGATCGCCGAGCGCGATGCCGAGGCATTCGAAGTCTTCTACGACCGCCATGGCGGCATCGCCTACTCGCTCGCCTACCGGATCGTCGGCTCCCGCCAGGCGGCCGAGGACGTCACCCAGGAGGCGTTCATCTCGATCTGGCGCAGCGGGGCGCGCTTCGACCCGACCCGCGGCAGCGTCCGCTCCTGGACCCTGGGGATCGTCCGCAACCGGGCGATCGACGCCCTGCGCCGCGATTCCGGCAAGGCGCCGAAGCTCGACTTCGACGACGACGCGCTGCTCGAGCAGCGCCCCTCGGAGGTGCTCACCGAGGATGAGGTGGTGCGCCGCGATCAGGCCGCCGGCGTCACGGGCGCCCTCCAGGAGCTCCCCAGCGACCAGTCGAAGGTGATCCAGCTCGCCTACTTCGGCGGCTTCAGTCACTCGGAGATCGCCGAGATGCTTGGAATGCCGCTGGGCACGGTGAAGGGGAGAATGCGACTCGGGATGGAGAAGATCCGCATGCGGATGGCAGAGGGGCTGCAATGAGCGAGGAGAATCGCGAGCGCCGGGGCGAGGATGTCGCCGCCTACGCGATCGGCGGGCTGGAGCCGGATGAGCGGGTCGAGCTCGAGCGCCACCTCGCCGAGTGCGAGAAGTGCCGGCGCGATCTCCGCTGGCTGGCCCCGGCGGTCTCCTCCCTTGGCGAATCGGTCGAGCGCCTAGAGCCGCCCCCCAGCCTGCGCAGGGACCTGATGGAGGCCGTGCGCAATGAGGCGGGACGATCGCGGCCTGCCGCAACCCCCGATCGACCTCGCCGCTTCGGCGGCTTCCTGCTGCGTCCGGCAATCGGCCTGGCGGCGGTGGCGCTGATCGTCGCGGTCGGCGTCGTTGCCTACAGCGCCGGCGGTGGGGGGGGCGAGACCGTGACGTCGCGCTCGGCTCCGAACGGTGCTGTTCAGGCCACGCTGGAGCGCACCGGAGACTCAGGAACCCTGGAGCTCGCCGGGCTGAGCCAGCTTCCCTCGCAGGAGGTCTATCAGGCGTGGGTGCAGCGGGATGGCCGGATGGAGCCCTCCTCTCTCTTCGCGCCCCGTGAGAACGGCACCGCAAGCGCCGCGATCCCGCGGGACCTCGACGGCGCCCGCAGGGTGCTGGTCACGGTCGAGCCGCGCGGTGGCAGCCAGGCGCCGACCTCCCCGCCGCTGGTCGGCGTCGGCGTCCGCAGCTAGACCCGAGCGTCGCCCGGGCCGCGAGCGTCACTCATCTAGGCTGCGGCGCCCATGGCCGAGACCTGTTACCGCCATCCTGACCGCGAGACCGGGGTCCGCTGCTCGAGCTGCGACCGGCCGATCTGCCCCGACTGCATGACGCCCTCTCCGGTAGGCATGCGCTGCCCGGAATGCTCGCGGCAGACGACCAGGGTCAAGGCCGGCGCTGCCGCCTTCGAGGGGTCTCGGGCGACGAGCGCGAGCTACATCCTGATCGCCGTCAATGTGGCCGCCTTCCTCTACGAGCTCCTGAGGGGCGGCGGCGGGTTCTCGATCAGCCAGTCGAACCCGGTGATCGTCCATTTCGGTCTGATCGCGCCTCCGGTCGCGGACGGACAGCTCTACCGGCTTCTCACCTCGGGCTTCCTCCACTACAGCATCCTCCACATCGCCTTCAACATGTACGCGCTTTTCATCGTCGGCCGCCTCTTGGAACCGGCGATCGGCAGGCTGCGCTTCGTCTTTCTCTA
>JBBRHQ010000173.1:0-6361 GCA_038222365.1 Solirubrobacterales bacterium | reverse complement strand
CCACTGGTCGAAGGAATCGATCCCCCAGATCGCCCCCTGGGTGAAGACGCTGTGCTCGTAGGTCGCGACCAGCTGGCCCAGGATCTCCGGGGTGAGCCGCTCGGCGAGGATCGGGTTGGTCGGGCGGATGCCCTCGAAGGTGCGGTGCGGGATCAGCCACTCCTCGGTTCCCTCCGCCGCGACCTGCTCGGGGGTCTTGCCGAAGGCGAGCGCCTCGGTCTGCGCGAAGACGTTGGAGATCAGCAGGTCCTGATGGTCGCCGAGCGGGTTCAGCGACTGCATGAAGCCGATGAAGTCGCAGGGGATCAGCTCCGTCCCCTGGTGGATCAGCTGGTAGAAGGAGTGCTGGCCGTTGGTCCCCGGCTCGCCCCAGTAGATCGCCCCGGTCTGGTAGTCGACCCGCTCCCCGTCGAGGCTGACGTGCTTGCCGTTGGACTCCATCGTCAGCTGCTGGAGGTAGGCCGGGAAGCGGTGCAGGTACTGGTCGTAGGGCAGGATCGCGACGGTCTGGGCGCCGAACAGCGCCCCGTACCAGACGGCCAGCATGCCGAGCAGCGCCGGCAGGTTCTGATCGAGCGGCGCCTCGCGGAAGTGCTCGTCGATCGCGTGGAACCCACCGAGCATCTCGGCGAACGCCTCGGGGCCGATCGCCAGCATGGTCGAGAGCCCGATCGCCGAGTCCATCGAGTAGCGCCCGCCGACCCACTCCCAGAAGCCGAACATGTTCTCGGTGTCGATCCCGAACTCCGATACGCCCTCGGCGTTGGTCGAGACCGCGACGAAGTGGCGGGCGATCGCCGCGTCCTCGCCGCCGAGTCCGTCCAGGGCCCACCGCCGCGCGGTGCGGGCGTTGGTCATCGTCTCCAGCGTCGTGAAGGTCTTCGAGGAGACGATGAACAGGGTCTCGGCCGGGTCCAGGTCACGGGTGGACTCGGCGAAATCGGTGCCGTCGACGTTGGAGATGAAGCGGAAGGCCATCTCGCGACGGCTGTAGTGGCGGAGCGCCTCATAGGCCATCACCGGGCCGAGGTCGGACCCGCCGATGCCGATGTTGACGACGTTGCGGATCGCCTTGCCGGTGTGCCCCTTCCACTCGCCCGAGCGGACCCGCTCGCAGAAGGACGCCATCCGGTCGAGCACCTCGTGGACCTCCTTGACGACGTCGGTGCCCTCGACGATCAGCGACCGCTCGCGCGGCATCCGCAGCGCCACGTGCAGGACGGAGCGGTTCTCGGAGACGTTGATCCGATCGCCGCGGAACATCGCCTCGCGCCGCTCGGGCATTCCCCGTTCCTTCGCGAGGTCGACCAGCAGCCCCACGGTCTCCTCGTCGATCCGGTTCTTGGAGTAGTCGAGGTGGAGGCCGGCGCCGTCGGCGATCAGCTTCTCGCCCCGCCGGGGGTCGGCGGCGAACAGATCGCGTAGGTGGGACTCGCCGATCCCGGCGGCGTGGTGGGCCTGGAGCGCCTTGAAGGAAGCGCTATCGCGCAGCCCGCTCACGCAGCGGAGCCGAGTCGCTCGCGCTCGGAGGAGATCGAATCCAGGAGGTCGCGCCAGGAGTCGTTAAAGGACTCCTTGCCCTCGGCCTGGAGCTGCTCGGCCAGCTGATCGGGCTCCATCCCGGCCTCGCGATGGGCCTGGAGGATCTCCTCGGCGTCACCCCCGTCGGCCGGCAGCGGCTCGCCGGCCTCGCCGTGCTCGGCGAAGGCCTTGAGCGTGCTCTCGGGCATCGTGTTGACGGTGAAGGGCGATGCGAGCCCCTCGATGTAGAGCACGTCCGAGAGGCTCTCGTCCTTGGTCCCGGTGCTGGCCCAGAGCAGCCGCTGGGGACGGGCGCCCTCGTTCTGGAGGCGCTGCATGCGCGCCGATGCGAGCAGCTCGCAATAGCCGCGATAGGCGGCCCCCCCGACGGCGATCCCGAGCTTGCCTCGCAGCTCCACCGGCGTCTGGTCGGCGACCTTGACGTCCCAGCGACTCATGAACAGGGAGGCGACCGAGGGCACGGCGGGGTCGAGGCCGTCGGCGACCCGGCGCTCGATCCCCTTCAGATAGGCGTCGGCCGCCGCCAGGTGCTGATCGCCGGAGAACAGCAGGGTGACGTTGACCGGGATGCCGGCGTAGATCGTCTCCTCGATCGATTGCAGGCCCGCCGGGGTCCCGGGGATCTTGATGTAGATGTTGTCGTGGTCCGCCTCAGCGTGGAGCTTCGCCGCCTGCTGGGTCGTGGCGCCCGCGTCATCGGCGAGCAGCGGGGAGACCTCGAGCGAGACAAAGCCGTCGACGCGGTCGGTGCGCCGGTGGATCGGGTCGAAGAGCGCCGCGGCCTCGGTCAGGTCGGCGATCGCCAGCTCGAAGAAGGTCTCCTCGGTCGAGGACGCCTTCGAGGCGGCGATCTGCTCGTCGTAGTCGTCGCCCTGGCTGATCGCCTTGTCGAAGATCGTCGGGTTCGAGGTCAGCCCGGTGAGGTCGTAGTCGTCGATGTAGCCCTTCAGAACTCCCTCGGAGAGCATCGAGCGGGTGATGTTGTCCACCCAGAGGCTCTGTCCGAGGTCGTGCAGCTTTCGGGTCGAATCACTCATTGGTCATTCCTCTCGATCAGTTCTCTGGCCGCCTCGACCACCTTCTCCGGGGTGAAGCCGAAGAGGTTCTCGACCTCCTTCAGCGGGGCCGAGGCGCCGAAGGTGTGCATCGCGACAATCCTGCCCCCTGGCCCGACGTAGCGGTCCCAGCCGAGGGTCGAGGCCTGCTCGACCGCAACACGCGCGGTCACCGAGGAGGGCAGGACGCTCTGCCGGTAATCCTCGTCCTGGCGGTCGAAGAGCTGCCAGGAGGGAAGGCTGACCACCCGGGCGCGAACCCCGTCCGCGCTCAGCTCCTCGTAGGCGCTGACCGCCAGGTGGACCTCGCTGCCCGTCCCGATCAGGATCACCTCGGGCTCGCCCTCGCAGTCGCCGAGCACGTAGCCGCCCCGGGCGAGCCCCTCGGCCGGGGCGTAGCGGGAGCGGTCGAGCACCGGGATGTTCTGGCGGCTGAGCACCAGGGCCACGGGCTCGTGGTGCAGCGGCATGATCACCCGCCAGGCCGCGGCCACCTCGTTCGCGTCGCAGGGACGGATCACGTTGAGGTTGGGGATCGCCCGCAGTGAGGCGAGCTGCTCGACCGGCTGGTGGGTAGGTCCGTCCTCGCCGAGGCCGATCGAGTCGTGGCTGAACCAGTGGATCACCGGCAGCTCCATCAGCGCCGAGAGGCGGATCGCCGGGCGGGCGTAGTCGGAGAAGATCAGGTAGGTGGACCACACCGGTCGCAGCTTCGAGAGCGAGAGGCCGTTGGAGATCGCCGCCGACTCGTGTTCGCGGATCCCGTAATGGAGAGTGCGCCCGGCCCGGTCGGCCGGCTGGAAGTCCGCGGCTCCCTCGAAGTCGAGCCCGCTCGCCGCCGAGCCGGTGAGGTCGGCCGATCCGCTCAGCAGCCAGGGGACCATGGGGGCGATCGAGTTGAGCACCTGGTGGGCCGCCTTGCGGGTTGCGGTCCCCTCCTCGTCGGGCTCGAACTCCGGGATCTCCGCGTCCCAACCGTCGGGCAGCTCGCGGCGCTGCATCTGGTCGATCTGCACCGAGAGGGCCGAATCCGCCGCATCGACGCGCTGCTTCCAATCGGCGTGCAGGCGCGCCCCCCGCTCGCCGATCCCGGCGGCGAAGTGCTCATAGACCCCGTCGGGGACGAGGAACTCGGCGTCCTCGGGCCAGACGTAGGCGCGCTTTGTCTCCCGCACCTCCTCGGCGCCGAGCGGCTCGCCGTGGGCGGCCGCGGTGTCCTGCTTGTGCGGGGATCCGTAGCCGATGTGGCTGTCGAGGATGATCAGGGTCGGGCGATCCCGCTCCTCGGCGAAGCGCTCGAAAGCGCGGGTGATCAGCTCGACGTCGTTGGCGTCCCCGACCCTGTTGACCGCCCAGCCGTAGCCGAGGAAGCGAGCGGCGACGTCGTCCTCGTAGGCGATCTCCGTGTGGCCGTCGATCGTGATGTGGTTGTTGTCGTAGATCCAGCAGAGGTTGTCGAGACGCTGGTGGCCGGCGATCGACGCCGCCTCGCTCGAGACCCCCTCCATCAGGCAGCCGTCGCCGCAGACGGCGTAGACGTCGAAGTCGAAGAGGTCCGGGCCGAAGTGCTCGCGGTCCCACTTGCCGGCGATCGCCATCCCGACCGAGGTGGCGACTCCCTGCCCGAGCGGCCCGGTGGTCGTCTCGATCCCCGATGCGAGCCGGTACTCGGGGTGCCCGGCGGCCTTCGAGTCGAGCTGGCGGAAGCTCTCGATGTCGGCGAGGCTGATCGCCGGCTCGCCTTGCGTCTCGTAGTCGGAGTCCACCGACTTCACCTGGGCGAGGTGAAGCAGCGAGTAGAGCAGCATCGAGGCGTGCCCGGCCGAGAGCACGAAGCGGTCGCGGTTCGGCCAGATCGGATCGGCGGGGTCGAAGCGCATGAAGCGCTGCCAGAGCGTGTAGGCGAGCGGGGCGAGCGCCATCGGCGTCCCCGGATGCCCGGAGTTGGCCTTCTCGATCGCGTCGATCGAGAGGGTCCGAATCGTGTTGATGCAGAGCTGGTCGATATCCGTGCTGCGGACTGTGTCCGTGGCGGCCTGCATCGCGACTCCCGATCCTACCCATGCGGCATACAGTGTTCGCGTGGAGGCGCGCGGAACCGGGTCGGCGGAGGCCGAGAAGGCGGCTGCGGCGAGGGCGGCGGCGGCCCTGGTCACCGACGGAATGAAGGTCGGCCTGGGGACCGGCTCCACCGTCGCCCACCTGCTGCCGGCGCTGGCCGAACGGGGGCTATCCGGGATCCGCTGCGTCGCAACCTCGCCGGCCACCGAGGACGCTGCCCGGGGCCTGGGGATCGAGGTCGAGCCATTCGAGCGCCTCGAACGTCTCGACATCGCGATCGACGGCGCCGACCAGGTGACCCCGGAAGGGTGGCTGGTCAAGGGCGGCGGCGGCGCCCACCTGCGGGAAAAGATCGTCGCCGGCGCCGCCGAGCGCTTCGTGGTGATCGCCGACTCGAGCAAGCCGGCCGACAAGCTGCACCCGCCGGTGCCGGTGGAGCTGTTCGCCTTCGGGCTGGCCTCGACCCTGGCGCGGCTCGGCGAAGTCGAGCTGCGCGACGCGCCTCTCAGCCCCGATGGCGGCGTGATCGCCGACTACCGGGGCGGCACGGCCAATCCGACGTCTCTGGCCGCCTGGCTGGACGCCGACCCCGGCGTAGCCGCCCACGGCCTCTTCCCCCCCTCGCTCACCTCTGAGGTGATTGTCAGCCGCGGCGACGAGGTGGAGCGGACCGAGCTGCGCCCGGACTGAACCGTCACCCAGCCCCTGCCGGCGGTCGAGTGGACGAAATCAGCAGTATGGGAGATGAAATCGTCCACTCGACCGCCGGGCGGCTGCGGCTAGGAGACTTCGCCGGCGGCCGCGCGGTCGGCGATCAGCAGCATCTCGTCGTTCTTCACTCTCCCCGCCGGGATGCTCGGGTCTGAGTCGAGCAGCTTCTTCATCGCCTCCTGCTTGTCATCGCCGGTGACCAGCCAGAGGATGCGGCGGGCCGTCGCGAGGGCCGGGTAGGTGAGTGTCATGCGGCGGTGGCCCTGGTAGGGGCCAAAGGTGATCGCGACGCGGCGGTCGCTGACCTCGAGGACCTCGTCTCCGGGCACCAGCGAGGCGGTGTGGCCGTCGGGACCGAGGCCGAGGTGAACCAGGTCGAGGGGGTCGGGCAGGCCGGCCTCATAGGTGGCCGCGGCGGCGGCAAGATCGGTGCTCGTCACCGGCATCGGCCGGATCGCCGCGTGGCGCTCGAGCGGCAGCGCCAGCATCAGGTGGGTGAGGTTGCGCTCGTCGCTGCCGGGCTCGGCGACCCGCTCGTCGACCTGGAAGATATGCGTCGCCTCCCAGGGCAGATCCATCCCGGCAAGCAGGGCGAGCATCCGCCAGGGCGAGCGGCCGCCGCTGACCGCGGCCGAGAAGGATCCGTGCTCGCTGCCGGCCTCGACCCCGGCCGCCGCGATCAGCTCGGCGGCTCTCTCCGCCGCGGACTCCGCGTCGGCGAGGACCTCGACCTCCACCTCAGCCCTTCTTCTCGTCGTGGCCGCCGAACTGCTTGCGCATCGCCGAGAGCACCTTGTCGCCGAACTCGTCGAGGTTTCGCGATGAGAAGCGCTCGTTCAGCGCCGCGGTCAGCACCGGCGCCGGCACCCCCTCCTCAATCGCCGCGATCGAGGTCCAGCGACCCTCGCCGGAATCCGAGACACGACCGGAGAAGTCGGCCAGATCTCCCGACTCCTGGAGCGCCGCCGCGGTCAGATCGAGTAGCCAGGAGC
>JBBRHQ010000172.1:0-6445 GCA_038222365.1 Solirubrobacterales bacterium | reverse complement strand
GATGAGTACCGCACCAAGATCGAGGAGGCCGGGATGCCCGAGGCCGTGCGCGAGCAGGCCGAGAAGGAGCTCTCGCGCCTCGAGCGGATGGGCGATGCCACAGGCGAGTCCTCGATGATCCGCACCTACCTCGACTGGCTGATCGCGGTGCCCTGGTCCGAGCGCTCCGAGGAGCGCCTCGACCCGACGGGCGCCCGCGAGGTGCTCGACGCCGACCATGCCGGGCTCGAAGACGTCAAGGACCGGATCACCGAGTACATCGCGGTGCGCAAGCTGCGCCAGGAGCGCGGTGCCGCCGACGAGACCAGGGGCGCCGGCGCGATTCTCACACTGATCGGCCCCCCGGGCACCGGCAAGACCTCGATCGGCGAGTCGATCGCCCGCGCCACCGGTCGGGAGTTCGTCCGCATGTCGCTGGGCGGGGTCCGCGACGAGGCGGAGATCCGCGGCCACCGCCGCACCTATCTCGGCGCCCTGCCGGGCCGCCTGGTGCGGGCGCTCCGAGACGCCGGGACGATGAACCCGGTGATCCTCCTCGACGAGGTCGACAAGGTCGGCGCAGACTGGCGCGGCGACCCGAGTGCGGCCCTGCTCGAGGTGCTCGACCCGGCGCAGAACCACAGCTTCCGCGACCACTACCTCGACGTCGACCTCGATCTCTCCGGAGTCCTTTTCATCGCCACCGCCAATGTCTCCGAGACGATCCCCGGGCCGCTGCTCGATCGCATGGAGGTGGTCGACTTCGACGGCTACACGACCGAGGAGAAGGTCGCGATCGCCCGCGGCTACCTGCTGCCGCGACAGCTCGAACGGAACGGCCTGCGCCCCGAGGAGGTCGAGGTCGGAGACGAGGTGATCCGGGCGATCGTCACCGAGTACACCCGTGAGGCGGGAGTCCGCAACCTGGAGCGCGAGCTCGGCAAGCTGCTGCGAAAAAGCGCCACGCGGATCGCCTCGGGCGAGAGCGAGCCGCCGCTGGCGGTTGATCTCGAGGCGGTCCGCTCCGACCTCGGTCGCCAGCGCTTCTTCCAGGAGTCGGTGGAGCGGACCGCGGTCCCCGGCGTCGCCACCGGCCTCTCGGTGACCGGAGCGGGCGGCGATGTCCTCTTTGTCGAGGCGACCTCGATGCCGGGCAAGGAGGGCTTCGTCCTCACCGGCCAGCTAGGCGACGTGATGAAGGAGTCGGCGCGGATCGCCCTCTCCTACGTCCGCGGCCATGCCGAGGATCTCGCCATCGACGATGGCGCCTTCTCCGATCGCGAGTTCCACCTCCACGTGCCCGCCGGGGCGATCCCCAAGGACGGCCCCAGCGCCGGGATCACGATGACCACCGCGATCGCCTCGCTGATCAGCGGCCGCCCGGTCAAGCACAGCATCGGGATGACCGGCGAGCTGACCCTGCAGGGGCGGGTGCTGCCGATCGGCGGGCTGAAGCAGAAGGTGCTCGCCGCCCATGCCGCCGGGCTCACTGACGTGGTCATCCCGGAGCGAAACCGCGGCGACCTCGACGACGTGCCGGAGGAGGTCCGCGAGGAGATGCACTTTCATCCGGTGATGACGATCGATGAGGTGCTGGAGTTGGCCCTGGAGCCGGCGCCGCTGGCTGCGGCCGCCCGGGCGGCGTAGGTCGGAGCCTGTCGTCGACAACCGGGTGACCGGTCCCTGCGTAGAAGGAGGGTGATGGTAGAGCAGGGCTACTTCGACCCGGACTCGATGATCCGCAGGATCAACGCCGAGCCGGCGGTCGCCTTCTCGGGTGGTCGGGCGCTGCTGATGCAGGCCGCGCACCCGGTCGCGTTCGAAGGGTTCTTCGCCACGACCAGCTCGCTCGAGAACCCATACGAGCGATTGCGCCGCACTGCCGTGGTCATGGACACGATCGCCTTCGGTGCGCGGGAGACGGCCGACGCTGAGACAGCGCGGGTGCGGAGGGTGCACGGTCGCATCCGTGGCGAGCTGGCCGAGGCCGCCGGGGTCTTCGCGGTGGGGACACGCTACGCGGCCGACGACCCGGCACTGCTTCTCTGGATCCTTGCGACCCTGGTCGATTCCGGGCTACGGGTCTACGGGCGCTACGTTGGCGCTCTGGACCGCGACGAGCGTGATGCCTACTGGCGCGATTACCGGGTGGTGGGGCAACTCTTCGGGCTCGAATCCAGCCAGATGCCCGGCTCGATCGAGGATTTCGACTCCTACATCGAGCAGATGATCTCCGGTGGCGAGCTCGAGGTCACCCCGCGGGCCCGCGACCTTGGGCGGGAGATCGTCCTCAATCCGCCGGCGCCGGCTCTGGCGCGCCCCCTGGTCGAACTGGTCAACTTCATCACGATCGGGATGCTGCCGGGTGCGATCAGGCGCGGTTACGGCTTCTCGTGGGACCCCGTCCGCGGCTTGGCGCTGGGCGGAGGCGCCATCTACACGCGCCGGATTCTCTGGCCTCTCATTCCGAGGGGGCTGCGGAGGAGGGCCGGCGCAGCGCTGCGGCCGGCCTGAACGAGCAGCTAGGGCTGCGCGGTCAGGTAGGTCTCGAGCCCGGCGCGGATCCGCTCGGGGATAGGCAGCTTCTCGGAGCTGCCGGCGCGGATGAAGACGTGGCGGAGCTCGCCCTCGCTGCGCAGGTTGTCACCCTCGCTGATCGCGAGCCGCGAGGACATCCCGGTCTTGCCGAGTCGGGTTATCTCGACCGTGACGTCGACCTCTGCGTCGAAGCGAACCGGCGAGAGGTAGCGGATCCCGGCCTCGGCGACGACGATGTCGACCCCGCCCTCGGTCATCGCGTCATAGGACTCCGTCGCCTCGCGCCACAGCTCGGTGATCGCCACGTCGAAGTACTCGAGGTGGTTGGCGTAGAAGAGCACGTTCTGGGGGTCGCAGTCGGAGAAACGGACCCGGATCCGGTGGCTGAACTGCTTCGCCATGGCGGCGAGTCTAGATTCGGCGGTTGATGAAGGTCGCACAGCGCAGAGGAACGGCGTTCCCGGTCGCCCTGGTGATCGGCGCGATCGTCACCGTCCAGTCGGGCTCGGCTCTGGCGACGACCCTCTTCGACGAGCTGGGGCCGGCAGGAACGGTGCTCTTGCGCTCGCTGTTCGCCGCCGTGATTCTGGTGGCGATCTGGCGGCCCTCGGTGCGCGGCCACTCTCGCGAAGCGTTGCGGGCGACTCTTCTCTTCGGGATCTCCCTGGCGGGGATGAACCTCTGCTTCTATGAGGCGCTGGACCGGCTGCCGCTGGGAATCGCCGTCACCTTCGAGTTCGTCGGGCCACTCGGCGTCGCCGTGCTCAGCACCCGCAAGAGGATCGACTTCCTCTGGGCCCTGCTCGCGGCGGCCGGCATCGTCCTGCTCTCAGGCGGGCTCGGGGGCTCGGGGATCGACGGGACGGGGGCCGCCCTGGCACTCGTCGCAGGCTGCTTCTGGGGTGCCTACATCCTGATCGGCGGGGCGCTGGGGAGGATCTTCGAGGGCGGCACCGGCCTCGCCCTCGGGATGGCGATCTCAGCCGTTCTCGTTGCCCCGTTCGGGATCGGCGGGGGCGGGGGAGACCTGCTCGATCCCCGCCTGCTCGCCCTCGGTGCCGGGGTCGCGATCCTCAGCTCGGTGATTCCCTACTCGTTCGAGTTCGAGGCGCTGCGCCGCCTCCCGGCCGGCCTCTTCGGCGTCCTGATGAGCCTGGAGCCGGGAGTCGCCGCTTTGATCGGCCTGATCGCCCTCGGCCAGGACCTGGCGCCGCGCGAGATCGTCGCGATCGGCCTGGTGGTCACCGCCAGCGCCGGCGCTCTGCGCACCAGCGCCGGGCCGCCGCCGCTCGAGCAATGAACCCCGGCGGGGACCGCTAGATTGGAGCGGTCGCGGTGGGCGTAGCTCAGCTGGTAGAGCTCCTGGTTGTGGTCCAGGCGGTCGCGGGTTCGAGTCCCGTCGCTCACCTTCGCAAAGTCCCTGCTAAGCGCATCAATGAGCCCTCAATCCGTCTGGTGTTTTCCGAAACAGGGCTCCAATTTGGCTCCAATTTCATGCAGTCTGGCTCATCACTCACAAAGGTTGCGCGTTCGAATTTCGCCACCCCGCTATGGAAAGAGGCCCCGAAATGAGGCTTCTTTCGCTGGTCGTGGGGGCGACGAGCGCGTCGCCGCTGGTACCAATCGGGAACCAAGGTGGCTCGGCCCAGGAAAGGAGTGGCTCGGATACTGGATGAGAACGACCGCGGAGGGCCGAAAACGCTGCTGGTGAAGCGAGCGGCCCTAACCGAGAGGTGGCGGGATTTGAAGTCAGTGGGCACCTTAGGCCCGGCGCTGCCAACCCAGGCCGCGTGTTTTGTAGCGCCAGGCCCTCTTCCCAGGTGGCTGCAAGCTCCTTCGGTGTCTTGTAGCGGAGGAACTGGTGCGGCCGATGGTGATGGCGCTCGACGTAGGCTCCGTGCCGGCCCGGGTCTGCTCGAGAGCCTCGCATTCGGCCCGCCAGACCTCGCGCTCCTTTTGAGCTTTGAGAACCGGACTCGATGAAGGCCTGGGACTCGGGGTCGCGGTAGCCGCCGCGGCGGTGGGTGATCCCCAGCTCGGAGAGCCGGCCCCGGAAGCCGCGGCTGGTGTAGGCGGTGCCGTTGTCGGTGCCGAGGGTCAGCTGGTCGGCGGCGATCGCTCGCTGAAAGCTTGCTCGCTCGAATACCGCCAGGGCCTCGGTGGCCCGGCAGCGAAGGTCAAGCGCCCAGCCGGTGATCTCGCGCGTGCAGCAGTCGATCGCCGCGTTCAGATAGCCCGGCCGTGCTCGGCGACCCAGACCGAGGTCATGTCCATGTGCCAGAGCTCATCGGGCTTTCTGACGCGGACGTAGCTAGGCCGGCGGCGCCGGCGAAGCGGCCGGTGGCGTTGCAGCTGGCGCCCGGCCCGCATCACCCTCTGGGCTCGCTCGCGCGAGACCGGGCAACGCGCTCTCTCACTCCCAGCCCCGCAATGCATCCCCCGCTCTCGGATGCCTTGGTCCGGGGCATCGCCCTTCCTCAATCCCTCAGAAATCAACTCAATGAGTGACAATCTGGGGGCGTGGTCCAGGCCACGCGGTGATGAGACGCAAGACTCCGATGGCCGGTGCGATTGCCCCGACGTACCCGTGGATTAACGCGCTGAAGTTAAATGGAAAGTGACAAACCTGTACTGATCGATTGGACCGCAAGGTGGCCCCGCACGCCAATGGGCCTCCAATTCCACATAACGTTCACCGCGGACGTCGAGGTCAATGAGCGCAGTCCAGTGACGAAGTCGCGATCCATGTCGCTCTGAAAATAGCGCCGCCCTGGATCTCTCTGGGCGGCCGACCGGGTAACCACCTCGGTTGATATGAGTCCAGTTGCGAATGATCACGTGCCGCGGTCGTCTGCTTGTCCAAAAGCGAAACCGCAAGCTCCTCACCCCGTCGGCAACCTCAATCCCAGGCGGAAACGCACCGCTTCCATCGGTGAAGGTTTCTAAGCACCGTCGCCCGTGCAACTGAACCCATGCAGTTTCGCTGTTCCATCCGATCTGAGTGCGCCCATTGCTTACGACGTCCACCCGGGGGGGATGCCTAGGCTGTGCCGCCGCGAGAGCGCCAGGCCTATAGAGAGATACAGCGAGCAGAACTACAGCCAGTAGAAAAGGCAGGATCCGTTGCCATATCGACCATTGCAATTCGCAGGGCCATCGGTGCAAGACTCAACTCACTGGGAAATCGAGTCAGTCGGAATGATCGTAGATTGACCCTGGGAGAACCGAATAGTCGTGAGAGTTTGGATGGTGCGCAGCTTCGGTCGGATCCTGGTGCATGCAACTCGACGTAGCGGATTGATGGTCGAGTCCGATCGAATGGCCCTCCTCTTGGCACGCGACAGCTTGCCGTGTGTAATAGCCGTACTGGTTATTGCACTTCGTGTTGAAGGTGATGTGTGTCGCACCTAGATCGTGCGCGCCTCCAATCAAGTGTGCCTGGCCCGACGATGGGAATGTGAGTTTTGTTACTGCAGACGTCTGAGCGCACGATGCGTTCAGCGATTGCCCTCCGACCCCAACGCAGTGGGACGTGCAGCCACCAGTTGTGTAGTGGACGCCGATACCGTTGGCGGCCGCCCAGTCTTGAGATGCGTCATACACCGGCCAGACAGAGGACGTGAAGTCGACTAGATACTCATAGCCGTTTCCATTGCCGCCGGTTTCCCAATGAAGGGTGGCGTCCAATCTTCCGGGGGAAAACGCTCGGGCGTAGCTCCGCGGTGAGCTGACTCTACGCGGCGATCACCTCCTTCGCTGCGTCCATGCCCGCCGGCTCCGCGGAGCGGGCGAGGCCGCGACGGATCCGTTCGATCTCGGCCACGGTCCGCGGGGTCATCTCGACCCCCCTCCAGCCGCGGCTGGAGAGCTCGAGCACGGCCCAGATCAGCGACAGCGCCGAGGTCTCGCCCGGGAAGCGGCCGATCAC
>JBBRHQ010000171.1:0-6459 GCA_038222365.1 Solirubrobacterales bacterium | reverse complement strand
GAGCTGCTCGAGCAGGCCTCCTCGGCCGAGCTGGGCACCCGCTACCTGCACCCGCTCGGCCGCCATCCGGTCGCCTCCCCGTTCTTCCGGCTCGCCCTGGCTCGGTCGGTCAGACACTGAGGATGCTGCCTCGTCAGGGTTCTCGGACGTCGACGAGATCGCTGATCAGGCCGAAGTCGCTCGTGTTTGCGCTCAGCAGGGGCACGCCCTCGATGCTCGCAGTCGCCGCGATCGCAAGGTCGATCGCCCTTCGACGGGGCTTCCCGCCCCGGTTTGTGACGGCGGCCGCGAGCCGGCCCCACTCCCGCGCGACCGCATCGGTGATCGGTATCGGATCGAAGCTCGCCTCGATCACCCCCAGGCGCTGCGCCCGCAGGGCTCGCTCGTCCTCATCGACAGCGACGAGCACGCCGAAGTGAAGCTCGGTAAGGGAGGCGACGCTGATCGCACCTTCGACTCCCACGGGCGCGTTCTCGCCGATCAGAACCGAAGTGTCGAGGAGTGCCCGCACGCATTCCGCTCAGGCGAACGGATCCACCGGCGTAGCAGGGAGCTTCTCCAGGTCCGTTGCAAGAGTGCGGGGCGGAGGGGTCTCCCAAACGGCTGTCAGTGAGTTGCCTGAAACCCACTGCCTCGGCGTCGCCGGGCCGAGCGTCGCCACCGGCCGGCCCGCCACCGTGATCGTCAAAACCTCGCCGGCCTCGGCTCGGCGCAGCACTTCGCCAACCTGGTTTCGCAGTTCTTTCTGGGGAATCGTCGGCACCTGCTCACGGTAGCAGAAGTGCTACCCGAAAGGGACGGGTTTGTGTTCACCTGATTGCACAAGGTGCGTCGCGCTTAGACTCGCCCCAGATGTCAAAGGTCGCCGAGGAGCTCCGGATCCCCGCTTCGCTCGCTGAGACCTGGGAGCTCTACTTCGACCCGTCCCGCTGGGCGGATTGGGTCGATGAGTTCCGCGCCGTCGACTCGCTGGGCGGCGGCTATCCCGAGGTGGGGGGGACGCTGGTCTGGCACTCCGGCCCAGCCGGCCGGGGGCAGGTGACCGAGACCGTGCTCGAGCACGAGCACCGCCGCCTTCACCGGATCCGCTACTCAGACCCCTCCTCGAAGGGGGAGCAGGCGAGCAGATTCCGGATCGAGGGCGAGGGCACCGTGGTGCGGATCGAGCTCGAGTACTCGCTGGTCAAGGGGGGCGTTCTCAGCAGTCTCACCGACGTCCTCTTCATCCGCTCGCAGATGAAGGGGATGCTCGGGCGGACCCTGGAGGGGTTGCGAGCCGAGGCACCGGCGCAGCGCACCGCGCCCTAGTTCGGGCCGCCGACGATTCCCGAACTAGACATGCTGGGGGTAGTGCTGAAGTCTTGACCGGGTGGGTGCGATTGTTGGCGGGAGAATCCCGGCGATGATCGAGCGCTCCTTTCGGACCATGGGCACCGAGGTCCGCGTGCTGATCGGCGCCCGTCTCGACGCCGGGCTTCCCGAGCCCGAGTCGATGGCGGCGCAGGTGGAGGCGGCGCTGATCGACTTCGACCGGCAGCTCTCGCGGTTTCGGCCCGAGAGCGAGCTCTCCCGGCTGAACCGGGACCCCCGCGAGGTGGTGCCGGCATCGGCCCTGCTGCGGAGTGCGGTGCGGGCCGCGATCTGGGCGGCGGAGCGCACCGGCGGCCTCGTCGACCCGACCCTCCTGCCCGAGCTGGAGGCGATCGGCTATGCCGAATCCCGCGTCGGTCTCGCCTCCTCTCCACTCTCCGAGGCACTGGCCGGCGGCCCCCCACGGCGCCCGGCGAGGCCCAGCCCGGCGACGGCCTGGAGGGGTTTCGCCGTCTGTGAGGGCGAGGACGAGGGCGCGATTCGGCGCCCGCCCGGGCTGATGCTCGACAGCGGAGGCATCGGCAAGGGCATGGCCGCGGACATGATCGCCCCACGGCTCTCCCCGTACTCGCGCTACGTGATCGACTGCGGTGGCGACGTCCGAGTCGGGGGCAGGCTGCCCTGGGACGAGCCGGTCGAGATTGAGCTGCGCCACCCGCTGAGCGGCGCCGCGATCGAGACCTTCCCGGTCACCAGGGGAGCGGTGGCGACCTCGGGAATCGACGCGCGCCTCTGGCGCACCGCCGCCGGCCATGCTCATCACCTGATCGACCCCTCCAGCGGTGATTCGGCCTGGACAGGCCTGATCAGTGCCAGCGCCCGGGCACCGACGGCGCTGGAGGCCGACACCCTGGCGAAGGCGGCGCTTCTCAGTGGGCCCGCCGGGGCCCACGAGTTCCTGCAGCCGAACGGCGGGCTGATCGTCGCCGACGACGGCGGCGTGGTGCGGATCGGGGCGGCGGGTGCCGGGCGGCCGACCCCGGCCTGAGCAGGCGGAGCCTGCAACCCCGCCGGGACCGGCGCCGGGGGGCGATTTCTCCCCGGAGGAACCCAAGGTAAAAAGGCGGCAAAACCCCGATGCCGTTCGCGAATCGCGACATAGACTCGGCGGTCGAGATGGTTTTCGAGCGCGCCGACAGCGGCAGCGAGGGCCACGCAGAGATGCGGGGTAACAAGTGAGCGACGGGGTCCTGATCGCCGGCGGCGGGCTGGCCGCGCAGCGCTGCTGCGAGACCCTGCGCTCCCAGGGGTTCGAGGGGAGGATCAGGATCGTCTGCGACGAGGAGCGTCGCCCCTATGACCGCCCGCCCCTCTCCAAGGCAGTCCTCTCCGGGGATCGGCAGCCCGAGGCGCTCGCCTTCCGCCCGGCCGACTGGTACACGGCGCGGGAGATCGATCTGCTGCTCGGCGAGAGAGCGGTCGCACTCGACCCCGGACGCAGGACGGTCACCCTCGACTCCGGCGCGACCCTCGGCTATGACTCGCTGCTGATCGCCTCAGGAAGCCGCCCCCGCGTGCTTCCCGGCACCGAGCAGTTCGCTGGAACCCACACGCTGCGCACGGTCGAGGACGCGGTTCGCCTGCGCGATGCGCTTCGCCCCGGCGCCGCCCTGGTCGTCGTCGGCGCCGGCTTCATCGGCCTCGAGGTCGCGGCCACCGCCCGCCGCCTCGGCCTCGGCGTCACCGTCCTGGAGGCGGCTCCCGCACCGCTGCTCCGGGTTCTGGGTCCCCGGCTCGCCGGCTGGTTCGTCGAGATGCATCGCGCCGAGGGGGTCGAGGTCCTGCTCTCGGCCCATGTGGCGCGGCTCGGCGAGGCGAATGACGGCACCGGCTGGGTCCAGCTGACCGACGGACGGCGACTCGAGTGCGACGCGCTGGTGGTGGGAATCGGGATCGAGCCCGCGACGGAGTGGCTCGAGGGCAGCGGGCTGGACCCCGGGGGCGTGCCGACCGACTCCAGCGGCCGCACCGGTGCCCCCGACGTCTACGCCGCCGGCGACAGCGCCCGGCAGCTGAACTCGGTCACCGGGGCCCATGAGCGCAGCGAGCAATGGGAGGCGGCCTCCCGCCAGGGTGCCCAGGTCGCGCGGGCGATCCTCGGGCTCGATCCCCTGCCTCTCTCGCTGCCCTCGTTCTGGACCGACCAGTACGGGCTGCGAGTGCAGCTGGTCGGCGACGCCCGCGAGGCGGATCAGATCGAGATAGACGGCGACCCGGATAAGCGTGATTTCAGCGCGCTGATGTGGCGCGAGGGGACCCCGGTGGCCGGCATGGCCGTTGCTCGCCCCAGGGACCTCGCCGCGATGCGAAAGCAGATCGCGGCCGGCACTTCAGACCCCGAGAGGAGTGAAGATGAGCTACGTACCGCGAGTCGATGAGGGCGCCTGCGCCGCGCACGGTGACTGCGTTGAGCTCGCACCGGCGGTGTTCGCGCTCAACGACACCGCCCACGTGATCGGCGAAGGCCCTCCCGAGCTGATCATGGAGGCGGCCGAGATCTGCCCCTCGGTGGCGATCGCCGTGATCGACACCGATACCGGCGAGCAGGTGTACCCCTAGCTGCGATGGCCGCCCGGACCCGCACCCCGGTGGCGATTCCGCCCTGGCCTGGACTCGCGGCGGCGCTGGTCGGGCTGTTGCTGCTCGCCCCGGGCTGCGGCGGCGACGCGCGCCGCGGCGAGGCCGAGACCAACACGGTCGCGAGCAGCGGCACGACCACCGGGACCCAATCCCCGGCTGGGCAAACCGGTGGCTCTCCGAAGGTGCCGAGCAGCGCCGTTTCCGATCCCGCCAGGAGGGCGTACGTCGACCGGATCGACCGGATCTGCGGGAAGCTCGACCCAGAGCACACCGGCGCCCGCGAGCGGGTCGGCAAGTCGACCAATGAGAGCGAGGCGGTCAACGCATATGACAACACGATCGCGCTGTGGACGAAACAGCTGTCTGAGATCAAGGCCGTTCCGGCTCCGCCCGGGGACCGCTCCGCCCTGCGGGCCAACCTGTTCGACCCGATCAGCCGCCAGCTCGTCCTCCGTCGCCAGATCCGCAACGCCCTCGCCGCGGTGGACGTGCCGAGGTTGCGGCAGCTTCGCGGCGAGTTGGACAATTTGACCGTGGCATTGACGGCGTTTGCCCGTGGCTACGGCTTCCGGGTCTGCGGGGAGGGATGAATCGATGACCGAGACTCCGGTGACCCCGGGCGATGGCGGCGCCGCCGAAAAGCCGCCGGCGCGACCCACGGCGCGGCGACCGCTGCCGAGCCCGCTGGCGGTGATCACCGCAGCGCTCGGGTTGTTCTTCGTCATCCTGACCCTGTTGGCGATCCAGGTCCGAAGCGGCAGGGATCCCGCGCTGGGGCCGGGGCCTGCAGTCCCGGCCGTGAGCCAGCCGGCGGCGGCGGGCAAGGGCCGACAGGTCAAGCAGGCGACGACGATCGTCTCCCGCACCTCCCCGGTGCCGCCGTGAGCCCGGCGGCGGGTCGCGCAGCCCAAGCGGTCGCGGCTCGGCCCTCCCCGGCTCAGTTGATCGCGGCGATCGCGGTCCTCCTGGCCCTCGCGGGGCTGGCGGCCTACACGATGTTCAGCGGGCCGACCACGGTCGCCGTCACCGGCCCGGCGCAGGTGCCCGCCAAGCAGGCCCCGCCCGCGACCCGCGGTAGGGAGCCCGAGTCCCCCGAAGGCAACCGCGGTGACTGAGCCCGACCCCGCCAACTACCCGTGGTGGCTGGTGGCGCGCTCGGCCGGCATCGTCGCCTTCTTCCTGGTCGCGACCGCGGTGCTGATCGGCCTCTATCTGGCCTCGAGCCTGCCGAAGCCCCCGGGTCTGAAGCGCAACCTGGTCAAGATCCACCAGCAGGTGGCGCTGACCGGGCTGGTCGCGATCGCCGTGCACGGCATCTGCCTGCTCGGCGATAAGTGGCTCAGCCCCGGCATCACCGGGATCGCGATCCCGTTCACGATCGGCTACCGCCCGCTCTGGGTCGGGCTTGGCATCCTCGGCGGCTACCTGGCTTTCCTGCTGGGG
Source organism: Solirubrobacterales bacterium (assembly GCA_038222365.1). Classification (GTDB taxonomy): domain Bacteria; phylum Actinomycetota; class Thermoleophilia; order Solirubrobacterales; family 70-9; genus JBBRHQ01. The sequence continues at coordinate 1,065 of JBBRHQ010000171.1, read as the reverse complement.
CCGACCTTCTATGTGCGGCGCCGGATCGGGGCGCGACGATGGCGCCAGATCCATCGCGCCACGGTTGTGGTCTACGCGCTCGCCGTCGTCCACTCGCTGGGCTCGGGCACCGACGGGGCCAGCCTCTGGATGCAGGTGATCGTGGTTGGTAGCGCCGTTCCGGTCCTGGTCCTGCTCGCCCTTCGCTACGGGGGCCGGCCCGGCCGGGCTGCCCCCGCCGCCAGGCGCCAGCCGCGACCAGAGAGCGCCGAGCTGGGCGCCTAGCCCCCCTTCGCATAGATTCTGGGCCGTGAGCACCGAGACCGCCACCCAGCCCGAACTCGGCGCCCGCGAGACCGAGCGGATCCGCAACCGGGTGCGGCTGATGGTCGAGATCACCGCCCGCTCGGGCAGCTACCGCAAGGGCCTGGCGAAGGCCGCCGCACGGCTGACCCCGGAGGAGGCGGCGATCATCGCCGACCTCGAGCAGCACGGCCTCGACGTCGAGCAGCTGCGCGACGTGCTCTGCGGCGGCCACGTCCTGGTCGATGAGCCCGGGCTCTATCAGCGCTGGCGCTTTCCCGAGGGCAGCCGGGAGCGCATCTCCAGCCACCACAAGTCAATTGATAAGAAGGAGTTTCCCGACATCGGTATGAAGGGCCCGCTGGTCCGCGAGAAGCTCCACGGCCGCACCAGCAACGGCACCTGGGTTCAGCTGGAGAAGACACCGGCCTCCCTGGGGGCGCGCAAGCTGCCGAGCTGGCAGGACGTCCAGCACCTGATCGACTACATCGTCTACCGGGTGACGAAGCGAAACGTCGGGCCGTGGGGACTCTCCGGAAAGACCGAGAGGCGGCCGATGTATCTCTCGCCCGACCTCGGCGCGACGGTGCCCCTGCCGGAGGTGGCGAGCGACGAGCTGACCGCGGCGCTGGGCCGGATCGAGTCAGACGACGACACGACCTCGGCCTCGCCCGACCTGGCGAGCCGCTTTCCGCCCCCGGATCGCGCCAACGATCTGCTCGAGATCGCCTTCTCCACGGGCGAGACCCCCGGGCGGGGTCTGTTCGGCGGCTCCGATGTCTG
>JBBRHQ010000170.1:0-6494 GCA_038222365.1 Solirubrobacterales bacterium | reverse complement strand
CCTCGACGACCTGCTCACCCTGATCTACACCTCAGGCACCACCGGACCCCCGAAGGGCGTGCAGCTCACCCATCGCAACCTGATGGCGCTGACCACCTCGGTCGAGGGCATGGTCGAGCTCCCGAAGCGCGGCGGGCGCCTGATCTCCTGGCTGCCGGCAGCCCACATCGCCGAGCGCGGAGCCCACTACTACCTGCCCGTGATCAACGGGTTGACCGTGACGATCTGCCCTGACCCGCGCCGGATCATCGAATTCATCCCCAAGGTGAAGCCGTCGTGGTTCTTCGCCGTGCCGAGGATCTACGAGAAGCTGAAGGCCGGGCTCGAGGCCCAGCTGGCCGGGCTCCCGGAGGAGCAGCGGGTGCCGGCCGAGCGAGGCCTGGAGGCGGCGATCGCCAAGGTCCGCCTCGAACAGGCCGGCGAGGAGGTGCCGGAGGAGCTGGCGGCGGCCGTCGCACGGGCCGACGCGGAGCTGTTCTCGAAGCTGCGTACCGCCCTCGGCCTCGACGAGCTGGCCGCGGTCAACGTCGGTGCCGCCCCGACCCCGCTCGAGGTGCTCGAGTTCTTCCACGCGATCGGGATCCCGGTCGGCGAGCTATGGGGGATGTCGGAGACTTGCGGGGTCGCCACCCTGAACCCGCCGGAGAAGATCAAGCTGGGAACGGTCGGCCCGCCCGTGCCCGGGGTGGAGATCAAGCTCGCGGAGGACGGTGAGGTATTGGTCAAGGGAGACGGGGTGATGCCGGGCTATCGCAACATGCCCGAAAAGACCGCCGAGACCTTCGAGGACGGTTGGCTCGTGACCGGTGACATCGGCGAGCTCGACTCCGACGGCTACCTGAAGATCGTCGACCGCAAGAAGGAGCTGATCATCAACGCGGCCGGCAAGAACATGTCGCCCGCGAACATCGAGTCGAAGCTGAAGGCGGCCGATCCCCTGATCGGCCAGTGCGTGGCGATCGGCGACGGCCGTCCCTACAACGTCGCCCTGATCGTCCTCGATCCCGACTACGCGCCCGTCTGGGCGGCCGCGAACGGGCTCGAAGGAACCCCGATCTCCGAGCTGGCGGCGCAGGAGGCGCTGCTGGCGGCGGTGGCGGAGGGGGTAGAGGAGGCCAACGCGAAGATGGCCCGGGTCGAGCAGATCAAGAAGTTCACGGTCCTGCCAGAGGAATGGAGCCCCGGCGGGGAGGAGCTGACGCCGACGATGAAGCTGAAGCGCAAGCCGATCGCCGAGAAGTACTCCCCCGAGATCGAGGAGCTCTACAGTTGACCGACGCCGGCGCGGTTAGCGCCGGCACAGGCATGTCAGGCGGCGCAGCCGCCGCTAGTTACCCGTGAGGGGGCTTCTCCGGCGCCTGCCGAAACCGGCACGGGAGCGCCTGCGGGCGGCCCGCAAGTCCTATCGCAGCGCCCGCTTCCGCACCCGAGAGCGGCTGCGGCCGGTGCGGATCGAGCAGGGGGCGATCGAGGAGGCACTCCGCGCTCTCGGCATCGGTCCCGGGCAGGACGTCTGGGTGCAGACGCAGATGTCTTCCTTCGGCACCGTCCTCGGCGGCCCGCAGACGGTGATCAGGGCGCTGCGGGCAGTGGTCGGCCCGGAGGCGCTGGTGGCGATGCCGGCCTTCCCGGTGGCCGGCCTCTCGATCGAGTACCTGCGGGAGAACCCGGTCTTCGACTACCACCGCACGCCTTCGCGGATGGGGACGATCACCGAGTGCTTTCGCCGGCTCCCCGAGGCGCGCCGCAGCCTTCACCCGACCCACTCGATCGCGGCCCAGGGCCCCGGCGCCGCGCAACTCGTCGCCGGTCACGAGCGCGCCGAGACCCCGTTCGGCGCGGGCACTCCCTTCCTGCGGCTAATCGAGCGAAACGCACGCCAGGTCTTCTTCGGCACCAGCACCCGGCCGATGACCATGTTCCACGCCTTCGAGTGCACCCGGGAACCGCCATTTCCCTACGACGTGTTCCTCCCCGAGCGCTTCGTCGTAACCTGCATCGACGCCGACGGCCGGGAGATCGCCGCCAGCACCCTGGTGCACCGTCCCCGCCTCTCGATCGGGAGGATCGATGCCAACCCGCTGCTCGCCGCCGAGGTGAGGCGCAGGCTGACCGCGGCGGGCATGGATCACGTCGCGCTCGGCCGCTCCGACCTGCTCTCGATCCCGCTGCAGGAGATGATCGCCGCCTTCGAGCCGATGCTCGCCGACGGGGTGACGATCTACGATCCCACCATGCTCGAGGGGGAAGCGAGGCGATGAGCGGGCTCGAGGCCGCCGCGTCGAAGCGACTCGATTGGGTGCGGGCGCTCGAGCATTTCGCGATCGAGAGGCTGCCCGCCCTCCAGCTCAGCGACGGCGCCTTTTGCCAGGAGGTCTCGGCCGACGGCAGCGGCAGGCCCGAAGGCCGCTCGCTGCGCTACACGCTGATCGTCCTGATCGGGCTGCTGCGCGCCGAGGAGCACGACCTCCGGCATTCCCTTCACACCGGCGGGATCCGGGCGCGAATCGAGTCCGACCTGAGTACCGAGGAGATCACGCCGGGCGACCTCGGCCTGGCGCTGTGGGCGGACTCGCGGATGGAGGCGAGCTGGGTGCCGAGCCTGGTGGCGGCCCTGGAGAGCTCGCCGGCGGGATCCTCGAAGATCGGCTCCCTGGCCAGCATGGAGGTCGCCTGGATCCTCACCGGCCTGGTCGAGGCCGGGGTGCGAGTCGAGCTCGGCGGCGGCGAGAAGCTGCTCGCCTCCGCCCGCTCGCAGCTGCTCGAGCGCCGGCCCGGCGGGCACCTGATCGCCCACGTCGCCCGCGGACCCCGGCGGCGCCTGCCGCACTTCGCCGATCAGATCTACAGCCTGCTGGCGCTCTCCCAGCTGGCCCGGGTCCGAGAGGACGACGAGGCGCTCGAGGCGGCCCTGGCGCTGGGACGAAAGATCGTCGAGCTACAGATGCCGAACGGCGCTTGGCCCTGGATCTGCGACCCGCTGAGGGGGACCGTGGTGGAGCCATACGAGCTCTACTCAATCCACCAGGACTCGATGGCGATAATGGGCCTTCACAACCTCAGCCAGGCGAGCGGTGACCCCTCCTTCCGCGCCGCCGCGCTGCGGGGGCTGGACTGGAGCTACGGGGAGAACGAGCTCGGGGCGCAGATGCTCGACCTCGAAGCCGGGATGATTTACCGCTCGATCCGCCGTCGGCAGCGATTCGCCCGGGCGGAACAGGCGCGCAACGCCGCCGCCGCCTATGCGCACGCGAAGCCGCGGCTGGCGCCGGCCAGCCGGCTCGAGCTCAACCGCACCATGCGCCCATACCATCTCGGTTGGATCCTCGAGGCCTGGGCCGGCAAGGAGGAGTTGGCTACCGAGGCCTGACCCGGACGTCGCCCCTGCGGCCTGGCCGCCGCGATGCATCCCTCCCCCTGCGTGGCCGACGTGATGCATGCATCTCGAGGCTGAAGTCGGCCACGTCGGGTCGCTCTGTGCGTGGGGTGGGCCGGTGGGCCGGATCGACCAGCCGGGAATCGCCAGGCGGAGCCTCGCCGCAGGTTCAACCGCAGCTACCCTTGGTCCGTGGCTTCGAAGCGGCAGATATTCGTCGGCGGGGTGCCGATCGGCGGCGGCGCACCGGTCGCGGTGCAGACGATGACCAAGACGGAGACCGCGAACCTGGGCGCGACGATGGAGCAGATCCGCAAGGTCGCCGACGCCGGCGCCGACCTCGTTCGGGTCGCGGTGCCGCGCGACGATGACGTCGAGGCCCTGAAGACGATCGTCTCCGATTCGCCGATCCCGGTGATCGCCGACATCCACTTCAACCACACCCTGGCACTGAAGGCGATCGACGCCGGCGCCCACTGCATCCGGCTCAACCCGGGCAACATCGGCGGCCGCGAGAAGGTCGCCGAGGTCGCCGAGCGTGCCAACGCCGCCGCGGTGCCAATGCGGATCGGGGTCAACTCGGGCTCTCTGCCCAAGCACCTGCACGAGCTCGAGCGCAGCTCGCCGGTGGAGGCGCTGGTCAGCGCCGCGGTCGAGTTCGTCGAGCTCATGGAGGGCCTCGCGTTCGAGAACTTCAAGATCTCGATCAAGTCGACCAACGTCCCCAACACGATCGCTGCGAACAGGCTCCTGGCCGAGAAGGTCCCCTATCCGATCCACCTGGGGATCACCGAGGCCGGCACCAAGTGGTCGGGCTCGCTGAAGTCGGCGGTCGGGCTCGGCACGCTGCTCGCCGACGGGGTCGGCGACACGATCCGGATCAGCCTCTCGACCTTCCACGCCGAGGAGGAGGTCAAGGTCGCCTGGGAGATCCTCAAGGCCCTGCAGCTGCGCGAGCGCGGGCCGGTGCTGATCGCCTGCCCCACCTGCGGGCGGCTCCAGTTCGACATGGACTCGGTGGTAGCCGAGATCGAGCAGCGCCTCGAGGCCTACACCGAGCCGATCGAGGTCGCGGTGCTGGGCTGCGCCGTGAACGGAATCGGCGAGGCCTCGCATGCCGACTTCGGGATCACCGGGGCCAAGAACGAGGGTCTGATCTTCGCCGGCGGCAAGCCGCTCCGGAAGGTCCCGCAGGCGGAGCTGGTCGACCGCCTCTTCGAGGAGATCGACCGCTCCCTCGACCGAGGCGAGGTCGAGGCCGACGACGCCGAGGTCCGCGAGGGGGCCGAGTGGCTGGCGAGGATCGAGGAGGAGAACGCCGGCGACCTCACCCCGGAGAGGATCGCCAAGATGGAGCACGAAGCGGCCCAGAGCGGCGAGTCCGACCGCGTGTTGCTCGACGAAGAAACTTCACCGACCGAGGGTCGTCGCTTCACGCGCGCGTGAATCTGGGGCCAAGCGTCGCAGTGGTCTCGTCGTGAGCGGCGCGTGAACCGAACGTCTAGGTTTACTCGCCATGTCGCGAGTGAGCGAGATCTTTTGGCCAACGGTGAAGGACCCGCCGGCCGACGCCGAGGCGCTCAGCCACAAGCTGATGGTCAGGGCGGGGCTGATTCGCCAGCTCGGCGCCGGGCTCTGGTCCTACCTCCCCGCCGGGTGGCGCGTCCACCGCAAGGTCGAGGCGATCATCCGCGAAGAGATGGACGCGATCGGCGGCCAGGAGATGCTGATGCCGGTGCTTCAGCCGGCGGAGCTGTGGAAGGAGACCGGCCGCTACGGGCTCGACATCCAGTTTCAGCTGGAGGATCGGAAGGGCTCGGAGATGGTGCTGGCGATGACCCACGAAGAGTGCCTCACCTTCCACGTCGCCCGCGAAGTCCGCTCCTACCGCGACCTGCCGCTGATCCTCTACCACCTCCAGGTGAAGGAGCGCGACGAGCCCCGCCCTCGCGCCGGGGTGCTCCGATCGCGGGAGTTCGTGATGAAGGACTCCTACTCCTTCGACCGCGACGCCGAGGCCTTCGAGCTCTCCTACGAGCTCCACATCGGCGCCTATGACCGGGTATTCGATCGCTGCGCCCTCGATTGGTACCGGGTCGAGTCCGACGTCGGGATGATGGGGGGGTCCGGGGCCCACGAGTACATGGCGCCCTGTGCCGCGGGCGAAGACAGGATCGCCCTGGCGCCGGGGTACGCGGCCAACGTCGAGATCGCCTCCGCGAATGCCCAACCGGTCGAGCTGCCGACGCCGCTCGATGCGCCCGAGCCCGTTCCGACCCCGGGCCTGAAGACGGTCGAGGAGGTCGCCTCCTCCCTGAAGCTGCCCGCGGGCGCGTTGGTCAAGTCGCTGCCGGTGGTGATCGACGACGAGCGGGGCTTCACCCTGGTGCTCGTCCGCGGCGATCACCAGCTCGGGGAGGTCAAGCTCCGCAACGCGCTCGGAGCGGATTTCCGTCCCGCCCGCGAGGAGGAGATCGCCGAGCGCCTCGGCCCGCTCGGCTTCATCGGCCCGGTCGGCGCCGAGGTTGAGGTGATCAAGGACGCGGCGATCGACGGGAGCTCCTACGTGACGGGCGCCAACCGGATCGACGAGCACCTGCGCGGCGTCGATCCCGTTCGTGATTTCGAGTTCGTCGAGATGGACGTCCGGGCCGTGGAGGACGGCGACACGGTCGGAGGCGGCTCGATCGAGATCGAGCCGGCGATCGAGATCGGCAACATCTTCAAGCTCGGCACGCGCTACTCGGAGGCGCTGGGCGCATCGTTCCTCGACGAGGAGGGAAGCGAGCACCCGATCGTCATGGGCAGCTACGGGATGGGGCCGGCGCGGATTGTCGCCGCCTCGATCGAGCAGCGCGCCGACGAGAAGGGAATCGTCTGGCCGCGCTCGATCGCACCCTGGGAGGTACACCTGGTCTCCCTGGCGAAGGCCGGCGAACCCGAGCGCGAGCCCGCAGACCGCCTCTACGACGATCTGCGGGCCGCCGGAGTCGAGATCCTCTACGACGACCGCGACGCCGGACCGGGAGAGAAGCTGACCGACGCAGAGCTGCTCGGCTGCCCCCTTCGCCTCGTGGTCGGGCGCCGCGGCCTCGCCGACGGCATCGTCGAGGCCCAG
>JBBRHQ010000169.1:0-6674 GCA_038222365.1 Solirubrobacterales bacterium | reverse complement strand
AGCGCCGCGAGATTTGCGCCGACGCCACCGTGAGGCCAGCCCTCCTCGACGATCACCGCCCTGTTGGTCTTGCGAACCGAGGAGAGGATCGTGTCGAGGTCGAGCGGACGCAGGGTGCGTGGGTCGATCACCTCGGCCTCGACCCCGTGCTCGTGGGAGAGCTGCTTCGCGGCCCGCTCGGCGACCAGGGCCATCTTCAGGATCCCGACCAAGGTCACGTCGGAGCCCTCCTTGCGCACCGCCGCCTCGCCGAAGCGAAGCAGCCCGTCTCCGTCCTCCGGGACCTCCCCGCGGGCGCCGTAGAGGGTCTCGTGCTCGATGAAGACGACCGGGTTGTCGTCGCGGATCGCCGCCTTCAGCAGCGCCTTTCCGTCGGCGGGGGTCGAAGGGCAGGCGACCAGCAGCCCCGGCACCTGGAGGAACATCGCCTCGAGGCTGTGCGAGTGGGTGGGGCCGAGCTGGTGCCCGCCGCCGCCCGGCATCCTGATCACCATCGGCACCCGGACCTTGCCGTTGAACATGTAGGGGATCGAGGCGGCGTGGTTGATGATCATGTCGAAGGCGAGCAGCGAGAAGTTGACCGTCATCAGCTCGACCACGGGGCGCAGGCCGCCCATCGCCGCCCCGACCCCCATGCCGACGATCGTGTTCTCGGAGATCGGCGTGTCCCGTACCCGGCGCTCGCCGAACTCGTCGAGCAGCCCCTCGGTCACCTTGAAGGCGCCCTGGAAGACGCCGACGTCCTCGCCCATCACGAACACCGACTCGTCACGGCGCATCTCCTCCGCCATCGCGTCGCGCAGCGCCTCGCGCATCCGGACGGAGGTCAAGCCCGCCGCCTCCTCCCAGCGAGCGTCAGCGAGCGGTGATTCGCCCACAGGGCGAATTCGTCCGGGGGCGGCGGGGTAGCCGCCAGTCTCAGCTCCGCTTCCGGGGATGCCGGGGTCACCTGTACGTTTCTTCCTCGAGCTCGATGTCGCTCGTCTCCCCGGCGACCTCGGGCTCTACCCCGATCGCGACGTCCCCCTCTGTCGCCGGGTTCGGTCGCGGCCTCGCCGGCTGCCCGGCGTGAGCCGCCCCGGCCTCCGCCAGCTCCTTGGCGCTGTCGGACGCCTCGGACTCGCGCTCCCCGCGATGGGGCTCGGGGGTGCGCTCGTCGACCGCGTACCAGCCCATCGTGTCGCTGACCACATAGAGGTTGTCGTAGAGGGTGTCGAGCGGCGGCTCGGGGGAGCCGTCGGCGAACTCGACCGCCGCCATGACCATCTTCTCGGCCCGGGCCCGAATCTCCTCGAGGTCGGAAGGCTCGATCACGTCCTCGGCGATGCAGCGGGCGGCAAAGCTCTCGATCGGGTCCCTGCTTCGCCACTCCTCGACCTCCTGCTTCTCGCGGTAGATCTCCGGATCGGCTGCGGAGTGACCGCGGAAGCGGTAGGTGAATGCCTCGGCCAGGGTGGGACGGCGCTCCTCGCGGGCGATCCGGATGTGCTCGGCCACGCCCTCGCGGACCGCGAGCACGTCCATGCCGTCGATCCGCTGCCCCGGGACGCCGTAGCCCTCGGCCTTCTTCGAGAGGTCGGTCTGGGCGGAGTGGCGCTCGACCGAGGTCCCCATCCCGTAGAGGTTGTTCTCGACCAGGAAGACCACCGGCAGGCTCCATAGCGCGGCCAGGTTCATCGTCTCGCCGAAGTTGCCGGCGTTCGAGGCGCCGTCGCCGAACATGCAGACCGTGACCGCGTCGGTTCCGCGATAGTCGGCGGCGAGGCCGAGCCCGGCGGCCAGCGGCAGATTGCCTCCGACGATCCCGTAGCCGCCCATGAAGCGGTTCTCGAGGTCGAAGATGTGCATCGAGCCGCCGCGGCCGCCGCTGGTCCCGTCGACCCGGCCGAACAGCTCGGCCATCACCTTGTTGGGGTGGGTGCCGCGGGCGATCGCGTGGCCGTGGGTGCGGTAGGTACCGATCAGATAGTCCTCGTCGCGCATTACCGAGGCGGTGCCGACGATCGTCGCTTCCTCGCCGATCGCCAGGTGCAGGAATCCCCCGGCCTTGGCCTTCTGGTACTGCCTCCCGGCCTCCTCCTCGAAGCGCCGGATCAGCGCCATCTGCTCGAGCAGCTCGTAGCAGGTGGCCGCTTCCGGAAGGTCGTGCTGCGTGCTTTTCTGATCAGCCAAAACTCTCCTGGCCACCTTATCTCAGGCCGCTTGCGTGGCTGCCGCGATCCCCCGCTCGAGCTGGTCGTCACCCCAGAAGACCTGCTCGCCGACCAGCAGGCTCGGAACTCCCCGGACACCGCGCTCGGCGGCACCCCCGGTGGCGGCCTTCAGCGCCTCCTTGACAGCCGCGGTCTCGGTCGCCTTCAGCACCGCCCTCGGGTGGAGCTCGCAGCCGGCGGCGGCGATCAGGACGCCATCGGCCTCGCTCAGGTCGTGGCCCGCCGCGAAGGCCTGGCGGAACCCCGCCAGGGCGAAGGAGACCGCCCGCCCGGTCTGCTTGGCGAAGGTCGCGGCCCGCATCGCCAGCAGGGTGTTGCCCGGCCAGGGGCTCGGCCAGACGATCGGCGGCAGTCCGTAGGCGGCGGCCCGTCGCTCCACCTCGGCGATCCCCTCGTCGCGACCCGCTCCGTTCGCCCAGGAGTCGCGGCCGAAGCGCCGGAAGAGGCCGCCGAGCAGGATCGGCTGCCACTCGGGTTGCTCGAGCCCCGCCTCGCTGAACAGCCCGCTCACCCGCTCGGCGGCGAGGTATGCGTAGGGGGAGCCGAGGTCGAAGTAAAAAACGGTCACGGGTCACGGGTCACGGGTCGTGTAGCGCAGCGACCCTCGGCCTCGGCCCGGTGACCCCTCGCCCGTGACCTGTGACCGTTCCTCAGGCGTGCGTTGCCCAGCCATCCACCGCGCGGGCGGCGTCCAGCACCGCTTCGGAGATCGTCGGGTGGGGGTGGATGATCCTGGCCAGCTCCTCATAGCCGCCCTCCAGCGCGATCACCGCGACCAGCTCGGCGATCATGTCGCAGGCGCGGTTGCCGACGATGTGGGCGCCGACGATCTCTCCGTAGCGCGAGTCGACCACCAGCTTGATGATCCCGTCGCGATCGTCATAGACGGTGCCGGCGCCGACCCCGCCGAGCTTCATCCTGCCCACCTTCACGTCGAGCCCGGCCTCCTTTGCCGCGGCCTCGGTCAGCCCGACGCTGGCGACCTGCGGATGGCAGAAGGTCGCCCCGGCGACCAGATCGACGTCCACCGGATGGGTCGGGGCCCCGGCGGCGTGCTCGACCGCGACCACGCCATCCTCCATCGCCTTGTGGGCGAGCGCCGGGCCGCGCACGAGGTCGCCGATCGCGTAGACCTTGGCGTTGCTCGTCTTCTGGTACTCGTCGATCCCGATCCGCCCGTCCTCCTCGGTCTCCACCCCGGCCTCCGAGAGCCCCAGCCCCTCGACATCGGGGGCGCGGCCGCCGGCGATGCAGAGGTAATCGACCTCCGCCGACTGATCGCCGTAGGTGAACTTGACCGAGTCCTTGCCGGCCTCGACGTTCTCCACCGGGGTGCCGGTTGAGACGGTGATGTTCTGCTTCTTGAAGGCTCGCTCGACCACCTTGACGACATCGCGGTCCTCGGCGGGGAGGATCTGCGGCAGCATCTCGATCAGCAGCACCTCGGTCCCGTAGCGCCCGTAGGCGGAGGCGATCTCAGAGCCCGAGGCCCCCGCTCCGACCACGGCGATCCTCTTCGGCTGCTCGGGGAGCGACCAGGCCCCCCAGGTGTCGACGACGCGCTCGGAGAACTCGACCCCCGGAATCGGCAGCGCGACCGAGCCGCTGGCGAGGATGACGGCGCCGGCTTCATATGTCTGGCCTTCCACCTCGACGTTCCCCTCGGCGGTCAGCGACCCCTGGCCGGCGATCATCTCGACCTTGTTCTTGTCCCAGAGCATCTTTATCCCGCCGGAGAGCGACTCCGAGACCTTGGTCCGGCGCTTGCCGAGCACGTCCCAGTCGAGTGAGGCCCCCTCGACCACCAGGCCCAGGTCGGCGCTGTTACGGGCCTGATCGAGCAACTCGGCCGTGTACAGCATCGTCTTCGCCGGGATGCAGGCGTAGTTGAGGCAGCGACCGCCAGGCTTGTCGCGCTCGACCACGGCGGTCTTGCGGCCCAGCTGGGCCGAGCGGATCGCCGCAACGTACCCGCCGGGCCCCCCGCCGATCACGATCACCTCGTAGGAGTCAGCCATCGGCGCGAGCCTATCGGACCCCGAACGGCGACCCACCCGCTTCAGCGCGGCCCCGGGCGCTCGGGCATCTGGATCCGGGCCAGCGCCTTGACCATGAAGAAGAAGAGGGTGCCGGCACCGAGAATCAGCACCATCGTGCCGAAGAGCTGCAACCAGGTGTTGGAGTTGATGATCCCGGCGACCGCGGCGAGCAGGAAGAGGACCAGCAGCATCTGGAAGCCGAGCACGGCCCAGTAGCGGGCCCGCCACATGCCCCAGGCCATCGCGCTCATGATCAGCGCGAACAGCGCGAGCGGCGCAGGGTTGGGCTGCTTGCCGTTGACTGTGGCGTCGCTGAGCAGGGCGACGCCACAGGAAATCCAGAAGACGATCGCGATCAGCGCCGCGAAGCAGGCGCCGACCGTGACCGCCCGGGGCCGCTCGCCCCGCTCCAGCGGTTGCAACGACTCCCGCACCTCGCGGTTTCGCTCCTCGGCCTTGGCGTAGCCGCGCTGCATCGCGTCGCTTCCCGGGGCGGACGGCCGGGATGCGCGCTGCTTGCGCTTGCGAGGCTGGGATCGCTTTCGTTCAGCCACCGGGGGCGATCTCCCGGCCGGCGAATGCGCGGCGCAGGGCCGCCGCAACGCCGCCGGGGTCCTCGGCATCGCGGATCGCCCGCACGACGCAGAGCCTCGAAGCGCCGGCCCCGACCACCTCGGGGGCCCTTGCGGGATCGATCCCCCCGACCGCGTAGAAGGGGAGGCGGGAGTGGTCGGCGGCATGGCGCACCAGCTCGAGGCCGACCGCCGGGCGGCCCTCCTTTGTCGGCGTCTCCCAGACCGGGCCAACGCTGATGTAGTCGACCCCCTCGGCGTCGGCTATCTGTTGCTCTGAGTGGGTCGAGAGGCCGATGATCGCGTCGGGGCCGAGCATCTCGCGGGCCTCGGTGACGGCGACGTCGTCCTGGCCGACGTGGACCCCGTCCGCATTGCAGGCGCGAGCGAGGCTGGGGTCGTCGTTAACGATGAACAGCGCGCTGTAGGTGTCACAGAGCCGGCGGAAGGTCTGCCCGGCGATCTCCAGGGTGCGGCGGGTCGCCGCCTTGTCCCGCAGCTGGACGATGTCGACGCCCCCGGTCAGCGCCGTCCGCAGCAGGGGCTCGGGGTCCTCGCCGTGCGGATTGGCCTCGCAAACGAAGTAGAGGCGGGCGGTGCGCAGCCGCTCGCGGCGCAGGGGACCGATCGCGTCGGGAGGCGCGAGGCTCATCGATCCGGTTGCCGGGTAGGCGCGGGCATCGACTCCGATTATGGCCGTCGAGGAGTCGAAACGGCGCCGGTGGGTAGCATCGTCAATGACGGGAGCCCGCCAGCCACGGGCTGAGAGGGCGGCTACGGCGCCGCCGACCGTAAGAACCTGATCCGGGTAATGCCGGCGCAGGGAGTCCGTGGCACGGCTCCGAAGGAGCGAGGTGCAGACAACGCAGAAGAAGCAGAGCTACGAGGCGATCGTCGCCGGTGCCGGCGTGATCGGTCTCGCCTGTGCCTGGCGTGCGGCGCGCGACGGGGCAAGGGTGGCGCTGGTTGATCGCGCCCGCCCGGCCGGCGCTGCGACACGGGTCGCGGCCGGAATGCTCGCTCCGGTCGGCGAGTTCGACTTCGGCGAGGGTCGCCTGCTGGAGATGACCACCGCGGCGGCGGCTCTGTTTCCGGAGTTCGTCGAGGAGCTGGAGCGGGGAACGGGCCTCGACGTCGATTACAGGCGTTGCGGCGCCCTGCACGTCGCGCTCGACCGTGACGAAGCCGCGGAGCTGGAGCGGATGGGCGAGCTGCAGCTCTCGCTCGGATTCGCCACCGATCGGCTCTCCCCGCGCGAGTGCCGCAGGCTCGAGCCGGGCCTCACTCCTTCGCTCCACGGCGGCATCCACGTCGCCGGCGACGCCGTCGTCGATCCGCGGGCGCTGGGCGAGGCGCTGCTGGCTGCGGCGATCGCCGAGGGCGTCGAGTTGATCGCCGGCTGCGAGATCGAGCGGGCGCTGATCACCGGGGGACGGATCGCGGGTGTCGCGACCTCGAGGGGGGAGCTGCGCGCGGAAGCGGTGGTGCTGGCGACCGGCGCCTGGTCGGGGCAGGCGCCCTGGCTGCCGCCCGAGGCGCGCCCGCCGGTGCGCCCGGTGAAGGGCCAGGCCCTGGAGCTGGCCGGGGCCGGGGAGCCGGTCTGCGAGCGGATCGTCGCCTCGGAGCGCGTCTATCTCGTGCCCCGCGCCGATGGCAGGCTGATCGTCGGGGCGACGATGGAGGAGCAGGGATTCGACACCAGGGTAACCGCCGGCGGGGTCCACGAGCTCTTACGCGAGGCCTACCGTCTGCTCCCCGACGTCGCCGAGCTGGAGCTGAGGGACGCGGCGGCGGGCCTGCGCCCGGGAACCCCGGACAACCTGCCGATCATCGGCCCGGGAGCGCTGCAG
>JBBRHQ010000168.1:0-6722 GCA_038222365.1 Solirubrobacterales bacterium | reverse complement strand
GGTGGGGGTAGACGTCGTCGAGGTCGACCGCGACCTCGCGCGCCCCCCAGAAGGGCGGCTCGGGGACCGGTGCATCGGCACTGGCTCCGGAGCGGACGCTGTCGTCCGTCGTCGGCGGCGAATTGTCCGGCTTGACAACCTTCTCGCGCAGCTCTTTCGCCTCGCCGTGGATCTTCTCGATCAGCCCCACACGAGCGTCGTCGTCGACCAGCGCGTCCATCGTGTCGAGGCCGGCGAAGGCGTCCTTGCAGTAGAAGACTCCGGGCTCGTAGACCTCGTCGGACTCCTTGCCCGCGGGGTAGAGCGCCCGGCGGCCGAAGTCGCGGTTGATCGCGGCGCCGCCGATCAGCACCGGGAACTCGAGCCCGCGCGAGTGCAGCTCGCCAATGCATGTCGGCATCTGCTTCGAGGTCGAGACGAGCAGCGCCGAGAGCCCGATCGCGTCGGCCTCGTTGGAGACAGCGGCCTCGATGATCGTCTCCACCGGCACCTGCTTGCCGAGGTCGATCACCGTGTAGCCGTTGTTGGTGAGGATCGTGTTGACGAGCGACTTGCCGATGTCGTGGACGTCGCCGAAGACGGTCGCGATGACGACGCGGCCCTTGGTGTGGCCCTCGATACGGTCGAGGTAGTTCTCGAGCCGGGTGACGGCGCGTTTCATCACCTCGGCCGACTGCAGGACGAAGGGCAGGATCAGCTCACCTGCGCCGAATTTGTCCCCAACCTCCTTCATCGCGGGAAGCAGCACCTCGTTCAGGGTCGGGACGGCGCCGATCTTCTCGACCGAGCGGTCGATCCAGTCCTCGACCCCATCCTTCTTGCGCCGCAGGATGTGCCAGTGGAGGGCCTCCTCGGGCTCCATCCCCTCGGTCGGGTCGGAGCCCTCGTCGACCTCCTCCTCCCCCTTTGACTCGAAGTGGCCGATGAAGCGCTCCAGCGCGTCCTCGGAGCGGTTGAAGACGAGCTCGTCGGTGAGCTCGCGCTCGTTGTCCGGAATCTCACCATAGGGGGTGATGTGGTTGGGGTTGACCATCGCCAGGTCGAGGCCCGCCTCGACGCAGTGGTGCAGGAAGACCGAGTTGAGCACCCCCCGCGCGGGGGGGGAGACTCCGAAGGAGACGTTGGAGACTCCCAGCGAAGTTTTCACCCCGGGCCGCGCGGCCTTGATCCGGCGGATGCCCTCGAGCGTCTCCACCGCCGAGGGGCGCCACTCCTCATCCCCCGTGGTCAGAGTGAAGGTGAGCGCGTCGAAGATCAGCGCCTCGGGGTCGAGGCCATGCTCCTCACAGGCGAGGTCGCGTATCCGCCTCGCGATCTCGACCTTGCGATCCGCCGTCTTCGCCATTCCGACCTCGTCGATCACGAGCGCGATCAGCGCCGCGCCGTGGGCCTTTGCCAGCGGCACGACGACGTCGGCCTTGTCGCGCCCTGCCTCGAGGTTGATCGAGTTGACGATCGCCCGGCCCGGGATCTGCTCCAGCGCCGCGCGGATCACCTCCGGCTCGGTCGAGTCCACCTGGATCGGAGCCGGCTGGGTCAGCGAGACCCGCTCGACCACCTGGCGCATCTGATCGTCTTCGTCGGAGCGCTCGGTCAGCGCGACGCAGACGTCGAGCACATGGGCGCCGCCGGTGACCTGGTCCTCGGCGACCTGCACCAATCCGTCGTAGTCGTCGGCGAGCAGCAGTTCCTTGGCCTTGCGCGAACCCTGGGAGTTGACCCGCTCGCCGACCAGGGTCGGCCGCGGCTCCTGTGCCAGCGGGGTCGAGGTCATCATCGAGGAGACCTCCACGGGCCCCGGCGCCGGCCTGGCATCGGGGGTGCCTCCCTCGACCCGTTCGCGGATCGCGGCGATGTGCTCCGGGGTCGTCCCGCAACAGCCGCCGACGATCCCCACCCCGTAGCGCTCGACGAACTCGCCCAGGGTCGCGGCCAGCGGCTCGGGCTTCTCGGGAAAGATCGTCTCCCCGTCGGGGCCCTGAAGCGGCAGGCCGGCGTTCGGTATGCAGTGGACCGGCAACGGGGAGGTCTCGCCCAGGTAGCGGATCGCGTCGCGCATGTCCTCGGGGCCGGTGGAGCAGTTCAGCCCGATCACGTCAACGTCGAGCGCCGCAAGGGTGGTCAGCACCGCGGCAATGTCGGTCCCCAGCAGCATCTTGCCGCCCTGCGGCAGCAGCGAGACGCTGGTCTGGATCGGCACCTCCCGGCCCGTCTCCTTAAACGCCTCGCGGGCGCCGAAGATCGCGGCCTTGACCTCGAGGATGTCCTGGGCCGTCTCGATGATGATCAGATCGGCGCCGCCCTCGAGCAACCCGGTGCCCTGCTCGGTGAAGACCTCGACCAGGCGCCCGAAGGAGATCTCCCCGAGGGTCGGATCGTCGGAGGCGGGCAGGAAGCCGGTCGGGCCGATCGAGCCCGCGACGAAGCGATCCGGGCCGGCCGCCTGCCGGGCGATCTCCGCCGCCCTGCGGTTGATCTCAGGGGTCTCCTCGCCGAGCCCCCACTCCTCGAGCTTGATCCGGCTGCCCTGGAAGGTGTCGGTCTCGACCACCTCGGCGCCGGCCTCGAGCATCGAGGCGTGGACTCCCTCGATCACGTCGGGCCGGTTGAGAACCAGCGCCTCGTGACACTTGCCTTGGAGGCCGCCGTAGTCGGCCTGAGTCAGCTCGAACTGCTCCAGGGTCGCGCCCATGCCGCCATCGAAGACGATCACGCGCTCGCTGGCCGCGGCGAGGAAGTCACGCTCAGCCATGCCGGCTCCTGCTCTGCCTGTCGCTCTTCGGGACTCTCACTGTCGCCTCCATCGATCCCGGCTTTAGCACCGCCACCCGCACGCTGGGCACGGAATTCGGGCCGGTTGCTGCGATGTCTACGGGCCGGGTCCCTCGATCGCTCTTGATGGTCACCCTAAATTTAGCGAAGCGCGGCTCGGCCGTGTGCCGGGCGTCTGGCTAACGGTGCTTCATCGGGCGGGGAGGGGCCAGCCGGTAGACGGGCCCGTTGGTGGTCACGGTGTAGATGTGGTGCGAGGTGTCCTCCCCGAAGGAGGTCATCAGCCCCCCGAAGCGCCCGGGCGGGGTCTTGATCCCCACCGGACGGTCATCAACCGCCCCGCCCAGGCGTGGCTTGAAGCTGCGGATATGGCCGCCGCAGTAGTCGCTGTAGAGATAGCGTCCGCGCAGCCGCTTCAGCGCCGGGTCGCGGACGACGTAGCCACTGATCACTGCACAACGGGGGCCGTGGGGGTAGGCGAGGATCGGCTTCAGGGTGTTCCCCGGATCGGGCGTGTCCCCGTTCGGGCAGAAGATTCCACAGGGACCGCTGGCTTCGTAGGGAGCGTTCCCCTCGAAGGCGTCCCAGCCGTAGTTGCCTCCCCGGGCAAAGCGCAGGTTCTCGTAGTCGATCTCCTCGAACCGGTTCTGGCCGACGTCGCCGATCAGCATCCGGTCGGGCGCGCCCTTCACCGGCTGGAAGGAAAACCGGTAGGGATTTCGCAGCCCGTAGCTGTAGATCTCATCCCGCCCGGGCCGCCCGACGAACGGGTTGCTTCGCGGGACCCGATAGGGGCGCCCTCCCCGGCTCGGCCTCGGGTCGATGCGGATGATCTTTCCTCGCAGGTTGTCGAGGCTCTGGGCGTTGTTGAGCGCGTCGCCCGGGTCGGTTCCGTCCCCGATCCCGCTGTAGAGGAGCCTGCCGCGGAACTGGAGCTGTCCCCCGTTGTGGTCGGCGTAACCATCCGGCTCGGGGGCAAGGAGGACCGGGCGGCGCGACGCGGCGCGAGCGTAGGTCGGCTTCGAACGGTGGTACTCGTCGATCTGCACGTTGTCGTCGCGGTCGGTGTACTGGACATAGAAGCGCCGACTCTTCTTGTAGTCGGGCGGAAAGGCCAGCCCGATCAGGCCCTGCTGGCTCCTCTGCGCGGTGACTCTCGCGGAGATGTTGAGAAAGGGTCGGGGCTGCTTCTTGCCCTGCTCGACCACCATCACCTTGCCGGCCCGTTGGGTGACGAAAAGCAGGCCCGGGAAGCCGGGCGCGCCGGTGACGTAGGTCGGGTCGTGGAAGCTGGCGATCTTTTTCATCACCGCAGGCTTGGTCGCAGTGGCCTTCCTCTGCGGTGGATGTTCGGCGGCGCCCGCTCCGCTCCCCTGGCCGAGCAACGCAACGAGGAACGCCGCCCCGAGTGTCAGGGCCGAGAACCGCGCCGCCCTCCTACGGCGAGGCCGGATCAGCTGCTCATTGTTCGCGGGCGACTTCAAATCTGAGTTCCTCGAAACCCGGCCTTTCGCATTCCCAAGAACATCTGGAAGCGGCCAGGGTTGCGGCCGCCTCTCACGGCAGCGCCCGTCCCTGCTCAACAGGGCCGTCGGAAATGGTACGTACTTCATCCATGCTCAGAGCTCCAGCCCCTCGGCGAAGCCGTCGGTCAGGGCAGCCCCTCGCCGCGGAGCCTTGAGCTGGGGACAGTGGCCGCATTCCTCGATCATCTTGAAGCCAACGTCTGAGACCACGCGCAACATGTGGTCGGGCGCCGGTCTGCAACCCGGCCACCCGAAGTCGGTGCTCGAAGAGGACAGCCATGGGCGCGTGCCAAGCTAACGGCGCAAGCTGACGGTCTCACTCGCCGGCCCGGAGTCAGGCGAAATTCAGCCGCCGTTTAGCGCCGCCGCCTAGGCTCCTCGCCGCGATGGTTGCCTTCACCACTTCGCAACCCCCGGTTAACGGACCCGACACACCGGCCGGCTCTGCGGGGACGACGATCGGGACGATGGCGGTCGGCCCCATTTCCTGCTCGCGCTGCGGATCGATCCTCGACGCGCCCCGCGCCAACCCGAGCAACGGCGAGATCGCCCGCAAGTGCTGTGAGTGCGCCATCTGGCAGCCGTTGCCGCCGGCCCAGATCACCCATTACCGTGGGGTTGAGGGTCAGTCGCGCTTGCCGCGGCCGTAGAGAAGACGGATTCCGCGCCCCAGGAGCTTGGTCGTCTTCGCCTTGTAGGGCAGCATGTGCATGTCCCGCTTCGGCCCCCAGCGGGTGACGAGGATCGTCTGCTGCTTGGTGTACTTGCGAATCCCCTGGGCTCCGTGCCTGGAACCGAGCCCGGAGCTCTTCCAGCCCCCCATCGGCAGTTCCAGCGCGACGTAGTTGATCTGGGCGTCGTTGACGCAGCAGACGCCGGCTTCGACCTGGCGCGCCAGCCACTCGCCCTTCTCGATGTCGCGCGTCCAGACCGATGCCTGCAGTCCGTAGGGAGAGTCGTTGGCGAGCCGCACCCCCTCCTCGGCGTCGGCGACCTTCATCACCGGAAGGGTCGGGCCGAAGGTCTCCTCGGTCATGCACTCCATCGAGTGATCGACGTCGACCAGCAGGGTCGGCTCGAAGAAGTCACCGGGGCCCTCGCGCCGCTTGCCGCCGACCACGACGCGGGCGCCCTTGGCGACCGCGTCGGTGACATGCGAGTTGATCAGCTCGACCTGGGGAGGCGAGGTGATCGCCCCGACGTCGACGCTTCCCGCCGGGCCGGGCACACCGACCCGCAGGCCGCGCATCACCTTCTCTATCCGCGAGACGAGCTCGTCGTAGATCGGCGCCTCGGCATAGACGCGCTCGATCGAGATGCAGGTCTGCCCGCCGTTCTGCATCGAGTAGTGCACGGCGGCGTTGGCGGCCCGCTCGACGTCGGCGTCGGCGCAGACGATCATCGGGTCCTTGCCGCCCAGTTCCAGACCGACCGGGGTCAGGGTCCCGGCCGCCCGCTCGGCGACCTTCTTGCCGACCTCGGTCGACCCGGTGAACATCACGAAGCCGACGTGGTCGATCAGCTCGCTGCCGACGTCACCGCCGCCGATCGCCAGCTGGAATACGTTCTCCGGCAGCCCGCACTCGGCCAGCATCTCGGCCATCAGCATCGAGGTCATCGGGGTCAGGCTGGCGGGTTTCAGAATCACCGAGTTGCCGGCCGCCAGGGCCGGGATGCAGTCCCCGAAGGAGTTGGTGAGGGGGTAGTTCCAGGGCCCGATCACGCCGACCACGCCGACCGGCTCGTAGCGGACGATCAGCTTGCGACCGAGCACGAACGGAGAGCTCGACCGGACCTTCTCGTCGGCCAGGTACTTGGGGGCGTTCTTGGCCCAGAAGCCGAAGGCCGCGGCTGCATAGGAGACCTCCGCCAGCTGGGCGTCCTCGAAGGTCTTGCCGTTCTCGTTGACGATCGTGCGGATGATCCGATCGGAGTTCTGGGTCACCCACTTCTGGGCCCGCCTCAGGACCCGGCCGCGGCCCTCGAAGCCGAGCGCCTCCCAGCCGGGCTGGGCCTGCCTGCCCCTCTCGACCAGCGCAGCGACCTCCTCCGGCGCCACGGCCGGGATCGTCGCAAGCGTCTCACCGGTCGCAGGGTTTCTGACCTCGATGCTCCGCGACGCGCGCCCGCCGTTCGTGCCCCGGCTTTCGCTCGTCTTCGCCTCGGTCGTGGTGCCGCTCTCCACCGTAGCTCTCCTTCGCTCGCTGCCGGAAATCAGGGGTTCGCAGGCAGACTCTACTGCCCGCCGCGCCCCATCACCGGGGCCGCCGGTCGGCTCAGCCGGGGGCGACTCGGTAGACGTTGCCGTCGAGGGAGCAGGCGAAGATCCTCCGGTCAGGCGCCTCGCCGAAGCAGCTAAGGGCGTTGACGTGGAGCCCCAGCGGGGCGTTTCCGCGGGCGCCCCGGACGGTGGGGATGAAGCTG
>JBBRHQ010000167.1:0-6729 GCA_038222365.1 Solirubrobacterales bacterium | reverse complement strand
AATTCTGACCAACTTTCAATACTGGCGAGCACCACTCTGCCTCCGCATGGTGTGACCGGTTTCTTCTCAGATTCGGGCTTTCTCTACCGACTGTGGGAGGCGTGAACGGCCATTCGACTGCGAGGAGAAATGTGAGTGGGCCAGAGCCAGGTTGGGCATGATCACACGCTGCGCCTATTTCGACCAGCCGAATTCTGCAGTTTTGCCACTCATCATCATTCGTTACATTCATAAACTCCTTTTCCCGCAATTTGGCCTCACCAAATCCAAATACAGCCCGCAATCCTTTGTCAACTGCGCCAAATGGAAACTCCACTACCGCACCGAAATCTGTTGGCTGAATCGCAGTGCTTCCCACGCCTCTCGCGAAGGAAAGGTGAATTGCAGTATTGATTTCGGCCTGTACGATTTCTGGTGCCATTTTTACCGTGTCTACAACAACAGCCTCTACCCAGCGGTTGCTCGCATCGCCTTGGGGGTCGTGCTCGGTAATCCTGTCAGCAAGAATTGGCACCAGAACGCTGTTGATCGAATCTCGTGGATTCTCCAAGGCACGGTCAATACCAGACCCCGCCTGAGAGAGACGATATAACACTTTTCCCAGTTCACTTGAAAAGTTATGTGAACCGCGCAAATCCAGTGGAACCAGATCGACCACGGATCTCAGTACCGCATCCATTGCCGCCGCCACGTCAGTTTCCCAACTGAATAGCGCCCGCATTTGAGGGCTCTCAGCCATCTTAGCGAGAATGTCGGCACTAAGTTTGGGCGCATCACGAACCTCGCCATTGCTGGTATCTATATAGTCCCCCTTTTTCAGTTCAGCAAAAAAAACAGGAAGTCGCTTCGCCTCCTCGCCAACCAACCTCTCGAACAAGAAAATCTTTAATTCTTCAATTTTCGGCGTCTCTGCCCAAAGATGAAGATCAGCCCGTAGCCGAGGAAGAAGCGGATCGATTGCAGATCGACCGTCGCCCGCGACATCAGCTGCCCGGTCTGCTGGTGGTCGAAGAAGCCCAGCTCGAGAGACTGGAGGTGGTCGTAGAAGCGCTGGCGCAGGTCGAACTCGACCGCGAGGGAGACCTTGCCGGCGACGACCCGGCGGATCACGGTCAACCCGACCCGGAGGATCGCTGCGCCGACGATCGCCGCGACCAGGGGCAGCAGCGAGGGTTGGTCGTGATCGTGGATCGCGTCGATCGCCTGCCCGACCAGCCAGGGGATCAGGACCGTCATCCCCATCGCCAGCCAGGCGAAGACCAGCGACCCCCAGAGCTGTCGCCGGTAGGGGCGCAGGAATCCCATGAGACGGCGTAGAGTCCCCATCCTGATCGACTATACAAAGTGAAGTAAAGGCGTCAGGCGATCCGGCCGCCCTCCCGTCTCATACTCCACCCATGCCCGAGACCGATTTCGGCCTCTGCGGCAGCTGCCGCCACCAGCAGCTCGTCCCCAACACCCGGGGTTCGACCTTCTCGCTGTGCCGGCGCTCCCGCGAGCAGCCGAAATACCCCCGATACCCGCGCCTGCCGGTGCTGCGCTGCCCGGGCCACCAGCCCGGCCCGGATCGGCCCTAGCGGATCGCCTCGGCCGCCTCGGCGCTGGAGACCTTCCCCTTGCAATCCTTCGCCGGGGGCGCAGGGGGCCGCGGGTCGCGGACGATCTCGAAGTTGGTCACCGCGTGGAAGGGGGTCGCGGCCCCGTTGTTCGACGCAAGGGTGATCACCAACCGGTAGAAGCCCGACTGGAGGTGCTGGTAGAAGATCCGGGGCTCGGTCGCCGGCGAATAGATGCCGGCGGTGCCGCTGCGCAGCGCCAGCAGGCCGTTGGGTCCGGAGTACTTCGGGAAATCGTAGGAGCGCCCGATCAGCCGGCCGTTGCTGGTCGGGCTGTTCCGCCCCCGCTCGAGCTTGGCTCTCTCGACGCAGTTGGGAACGCGGTTCAGGGCGAAGCGGATGTGCCCCTCTCCCAACTGGGGGGCCGCGCCGAAATGCCGTGGCGCCAGCTGGAAGTTGGCAACGTCCACCTTGACGACGACGGCCTTCGAGGGCTGAACGGAGCCGTTTCGCGGTGTGATCACCGACACCGATGGCGCGCCGGGCACCGGGTCGGGTACGGCCTGCTCCCCCTTTCCGCCCTCGGAGCTGAGCACCGCCACCAGCGCGCCGACGGCCAGCGCGGCGACCGCCAATATTCCGATCCAGAGCTTCAAGGGAGCGGGAAGACTACGGCCCCGGGCCGGGCTCGATCGGATAGGTTGCGCCCTGAGCCGACCCCGAGGGAGAGAACGGATGGACGCCACCCAGCTGAAGAGGATCCGCGTTTTCGAGGACGTGCCGGACGAGGACCTGAAGGTGATCACCACATTTGCCACTTCCGATGAGGTCCCGGAGGGGACGGTGATCGTCAAGGAGGGCGATTTCGCCAACCAGTTCATGGCGATTGAGGAGGGGACCGCGAAGGTGACGCGGGGCGGGGAGGAGGTCGCGCAGCTTGGCGCAGGGGACATCTTCGGAGAGATCTCGCTGATCGAGAAGGAGAAGCGGGCGGCCAGCGTCGAGGCGACCTCGCGGGTGAAGCTGATCAAGATCGAGCGCTGGGAGCTGGAGCGGATGAAGAAGGTCCTGCCCGAGGTCTTCGCCCGGATCGAGCAACTCGCGGGCGAGCGCCGCGAGTCCTAGGCCCGACCAGCTCACCTGGTCGCAGCTGCGGCCAATCCTGGTCGCGGCACTGCTCTCGGTCGACGCCGCCGTCGTCCTCGCCCTGGCGATCGCCAGGCCCGCCGACTGGCTCGCCCCGCTGGTCGCATTTGGGGCGATCCTGATCGGACTGGTCGCGTTGCTGCAGTGGTCGATCCGCCACCGCGACGACGGCTAGATCGTCAGAGGCAGTAGGCGTAGGCGCTGAAGAAGGCGCTTGCCTGCTGCGGCACGCCGGTCGAGGTCCAGCGGCGGCCCCCAACGGGATGCGAGGTGACCGGGATCATCACCCCGCGCGCCGCCCCCATCGGGAAATGGGCGAGGAAGCCGCCGCTGGCGGCGGCCATCCCCCGCGGGCAGAGCGCGGTCAGCCGTTTCGGGCCGGGACGGCGCGAGGAGGGGAAGATCCCGGAGATCCCCCGCTTGAAAGGGCGCTCCGGGGTGCAGTAGGCGAAAGCGGTCAGCTTCGATTCGCCGCTGGGCGCCAGCCTGGTCGCCGTCACTGCCCATTCGCGCCCTTCGACGCGCGAGCCGAAAACGGCCGCCGCCGGCGGGGAGTTGGGCGCAAAGCGGCCAGGGACCGTCATCTTAAAGCCGCCGGAGAGTGCGAAGTCGCCGCCCGGGCAGCGGGGCCGCAGGGTGCGGATGGCGATGTGGCCAGGCGGCGCCGGCAGGGTCGTCTTCTCGCGGGCGCTCGGCATCGGGCCGGGATGCTCGCCGCACCTCGCATAGGTGGTGAGCCGCAGCTTTCCGTGCCCGCCGCCGACCCGGTAGGCGGAGACCCGCCAGGTCCGTGGCCCGGTGCGCACCGATGCGTAGGGCAGCATGGCACCCGAGCTGAAGGTCGAGTCATAGCCGCCGGAGAGCACTCTGGTGCCCCGAGGGCAGCGCGCCGTCGCAGAGCCGGTCGTCCCGGTTGGGCCGCGCACCACCTTTGCGGCGCTCACCGTGTCGATCGCCGCCGCCTCGACTGCCGACGCGAGGGCCGGCGTCAGGGCTGTTGCCGCCAGAGCGATCAGGCCGCCCGCTGCGATCTTCGGGCACGAACCCGGCATCACGACCTCCGAAGGCAGTAGGTGAACCCGTTGAACGGTGCCGAAATGCCGTTGACCGCGACCGCGCCGAACCTCCACCGGCGGGCCCCGCTGAGGCTCGCGGAGAAGGGAATGATGCTGCCCTGCCCCTGCCCCATCGGGAAGCGGGCCGAGTAGCCGCCGCTGACCGCGTACCAGCGCCGCGGGCAGCGCGGGGAAAGCAGGTGGTCGACGACAATCGGGGTACGGGCCTGGATGGTCCGCACCTCAGGCCTGCCGAGCGGACGGACCGGATAGCAGTAGGCGAAGGTGGTGAGGCGCGAGTGGCCGGAGCCGATCCGCGCCCCCGTGACGGCCCAGGAGCGGGCAACCGCCCGGGAGCCGAGAATCATGCTCACCGGCGGCGAGTCCGAGGGGTTCGTCGAGCGACCGTTGACCGAGATGTGAAAGCCACCCGCGACGGCGAAGAAGTGGTGGGGGCAGTGCGCGGAGGCGTTGCCGGGGTTGGGGTCGCTCGACGTGGCGGCGATCGACCTCTTCGCGATCCGCACCATCGGCCGCCCCAGCTCGGAGCTGCAGTTGGCGGTCGCGGTTAGCGAGACCTGATCGCCGCCTCCCAGCTGATAGGCGGAGACCTTCCAGGCTCGGGGTCCCAGCCTCCTCGAGGTGTTGACCAGCAGCGCCGTGCCCGAGCCGGTGGCTTGAAAGACGAGAGTCGGGTCATAGCCGCCTGAGACCGCGCGGGTGCCCCTCGGGCAACGCGCCGTCGCGCTCGCCATCGTCCCGGTCGGCCCGTCCACCTGGGTGGTGGCGCTGACCGTCTTCATCGCCGGGCTGGCCGAGGCGGCCGCCGGAACTGCGAAGGCGACGCCCATCAGGGCGGTCAGCCCGATCAGGGCGATGCGTGCCGGGTGGCTCGACGGAATGGCTTCTCTGAGCGCAGCCATCGCACTCCGCATCGGCGCTCGAGGCTTGCTGCTTGAGCGGAGAACGGGCGCTGGCGCTGAATAGACTGCGCCGAGTGTGCACGCTGAGAACGAATGAGGCCAGATGCGCCGCCTGATCATCATGGGCGCCGGCGGGCGCGACTTCCACGACTTCAACGTCGTCTATCGCGAAGACCCCGAGGTCGAGGTGATCGCCTTCACCGCGACCCAGATACCCGGGATCGCCGACCGCGTCTACCCGGCGCCACTGGCGGGGCCGCGCTACCCGCAGGGAATCCCGATCCGCGCCGAGGATGACCTGATCGAGCTGATCGAGGGCGAGGAAGTCGACGAGGTCGTCTTCGGCTACTCCGACGTCGGCTACGAGCACGTCATGCACCGCGCCGAGGCGGCCCTCGCCGCGGGGGCGGACTTCACCCTGCTCGGCCCCCGGTCGACCATGCTCGAGAGCAGCAACCCGGTGGTATCGGTCTGCGCGGTGCGTACCGGCGCCGGCAAGAGCCAGACCAGCCGCGAGGTCGGCCGGATCCTCCGCCAGCGGGGACTCAGCGTCGGGCTGGTCAGGCACCCAATGCCCTACCACGATCTCGAGGAGATGCAAGTTCAGCGCTTCGCCAGCATCGAGGAGATCGATGCCTCGAACCCGACCATCGAGGAGCGGGAGGAATATGAGGCTCCGGTGGAGATGGGGATCGTCGTCTGGGCGGGGGTCGACTACGAGCAGATCCTCCGGCGGGCAGAGGACGAGGCCGACGTGGTCATCTGGGACGGGGGCAACAACGACTTTTCCTTCTTTAAGCCGGACCTTCAGGTAGTCGTCGTCGACCCGCTTCGTGCCGGTGACGAGTTCCGCTACCACCCAGGCGAGATGAACCTGCGAATGGCCGACGTCCTGCTCATCAACAAGATCGACAGCGCCTCCTCCGAGCAGGTATCCCAGGTCCTCGACGGCGCCAGGGAGGCCAACCCGGAGGCAGCCGTGATCATGGGTCGCTCACCGGTGTCCCTCGAAGAGGGTCCTTCGCTTCAGGGCAAGGAGGTGCTGGTCATCGAGGACGGCCCGACCATCACTCATGGCGAGATGCCCTTCGGCGCGGGGACGGTCGCCGCCCGCGAGGCCGGCGCCTCCACCCTGGTCAACACCCGGCCGCACGCCGTTGGCTCGATCGCCGAGACATTGGGGCGATTCCCCCACATCGAGACGGTGCTCCCGGCGATGGGATACTCGAAGGAACAGCTCAAGGACCTGGAGGAGACGGTCAACGCGACCGAATGCGACGCCGTGATCAGCGGCACGCCGATCGACCTCGGCAGGCTGATTGAATCGCGCCACCCGATTCGGCGCGCGACATACAGCCTCGAGGTGGTCGGCGAGCCGACTCTGGAGCAGGTGCTCGAACCGCTGATCTCCTCCGCCGCAGACTGAACCGCCGGAGGACCCCGACGCCAAGAGCTAGGCGCTCATGGCGCGCTCGTCTTCCAGTAGCGCTGAAGCCGCTTGACGAACCGCTTCGGCTTCTCGGCGAGGAGAACCACGAGATCGTGATCGTCGCCCAGAAGGTCGGAGAGCTCGTGCGCCTCCTCGGCGGTTGCCTCGATCACCGCCGGCCAGGCGCGACGCACCAGCCGCAGCTGGTACCAGAGGTCCTTGGAGCGCTTGCGGAACTCGTGCAGTGCCTCGTCGCCCGGCTTTGCCCGGGCCTTGCGGTAGCTCCTGCGGGCTCGGGAGTAGGCACGTTTTAGCCCGGGGCGGACCAGCCTGAACCCGTCGGCGTCGAGGGGCCAGGACTCGATCGCCTCCTCACCGGCGACGATCTCGATAGCGGCGCGTTCGCGCACCCCTTCGAGGTCCTTCTCGTTCGGGGTGCTGCCGGCGCCGAGCAGGGCCCGCAGCGCCCACCAGCCCCCGGGCGGCGGGTCGGCCCGGAAGCGCTCCGCGAGCGCGTCGACGGTGTCAGCTCGCACCTGCGCGTCGCGGGCATCGGAGAGCGCCCGGCCGGCGCGCCGGAAACGCTCGTTCTCGCGCCTGTAGGCGCGATCACCGATCAC